>JAEWJV010000380.1 GCA_023386395.1 Bacteroidota bacterium | reverse complement strand
GCATAATACACATATATCAGTTGCGGTTGTAAAGGCGAATAAGCTTTGTCTTCAATACACTTCCAGCTTTTATTTGTATTTAAAATTTCTTCTGCTTTTGTATTGCCCTGTAATATAAAACCTGTTTGAAATGAAGCCTGCCATGCTGCTTTGGCATCGCCAAAATTCCAAACCAAAGCAGCAATAATGTTACTGTCTTTTTTAAGATAAGGCGCTATATCAACCGTTTCAAAATTCCAGTGAAAAAGATCACCTTTTGCCGGGCCTATGGAAACCACTTCCCCGTTTACAAATAATTTATACCGGTTATCTGCAGATACATGAATGACAAATTGCGAAGGCTTTTCATTCAATACAATTTCTTTTCTGAAATGATAAATGCCATAACCATGTTGATTGGCGCCGGGCACATCAATCCATTTGGCATTCCAGGGCTTTGCAGTAATATCAGGATTTATGTTTTGCGCATTAAAATACTGAAATGGGTAAACAAGCGCAATCAATAAAATTATAAGCTTCATGTAGCAAGTTTAAATGAAGATAATTAATATTGAAAGTGGAATTGTACTGTACTGTGCTGTTTTAGTAAAGCTGTTGCACGTTATTAAGAACCATTTCTTTAATTTGCCCTATTGATATGAATTTGCTTTCTCCTGCCATATCCAAGCTTGTACGCCTTCGTTACAGCAGCATTGAAGAATGGATGAACCATCCCATAACGGCGCAGCGTGAAATTTTGCAGGACCTTGTTACACATGGCCAGCATACAGATTTTGGCAGGAAGTACAACATGAAAAACCTGTTTACCGTAAAAGCATTTAAAGAAGCGGTTCCTATTCATGAATATGATGATATAAAACCCTGGATACAAAAATTAATGAATGGAGAACAAAACCAGTTATGGTGTTCGCCGGTAAACTGGTTTGCCAAAAGCAGTGGCACCACAAGTGATAAAAGCAAGTTTATTCCGGTTACCGAAGAAAGCCTTGAAGATTGTCATTACCAGGCCGGCAAAGATGTGTTGACGCTTTATTATCAGTTTAATCCTGAAAGTAATTTGCTTACCGGCAAAGGCCTGGTAATTGGCGGCAGCCACCAGGTAAACCAGTTAAATGAAGAAATATTTTTTGGTGATTTAAGCGCTGTGCTCATGCAAAATATGCCCATGTGGGGCCAATGGATACGCACGCCTGAACTGGCCATTGCATTACTGGATGAATGGGAAACAAAAATTGAATCGCTTGCCCAGTCAACCATATATGAAAATGTAACCTCTATATCCGGTGTGCCCACCTGGACACAGGTTTTAATAAAACGCATTCTTGAAATAACCGGCAAACAAACGGCCAAAGAAGTATGGCCCAATCTTGAACTGTATATGCATGGCGGCGTATCGTTCACACCATACAAAGAAAATTTTAAAAGATTAATGGGCGATGGCATTCATTATATGGAAATGTATAATGCAAGCGAAGGTTTTTTTGCTGCGCAGGATAATCTTAATGAAGAAGGCATGCTGCTGTTTTTAAATCACGGTATTTTTTATGAGTTTATGCCGGTGGAAGAATATGGCAAACCAAACCCTGAAACGGTGGGACTAACTAAAGTGCAATTGGGAAAACAATATGCGCTTGTCATTTCAACCAACGGCGGTTTATGGCGCTACCTGGTGGGCGATACCATTCAATTCACCACATTATTTCCTTTCAGGATAAAAGTTACCGGCAGGCTCCGGCATTTTATTAATGCTTTTGGCGAAGAAATTATTGTTGAAAATACAGATGCAGCCATTGCCGCCGCCAGTAAAAAAACAGGCGCGCTTGTAAATGATTATACAGCCGCGCCCATTTATTTCAGCGAAAAAAATAATGGCGCCCATGAATGGCTGATAGAGTTTGAAAAAGAACCTGCTAATATGGAGCAGTTTGTGCATGAACTTGATTCATCATTAAAAAACCTTAACAGCGATTATGAAGCTAAGCGCCATAAGAACATTGCTTTGCGTTTGCCTGTTGTACATTGTTTAAAGCACGGCGTTTTTAATTTATGGCTGAAGCATAAAGGAAAATTAGGCGGCCAGCATAAAGTGCCAAGGTTAAGCAACGACCGGAAATATATTGATGAGATACTTCAGTTAATGCACTCAAATGCACAACCGGCGTAGCCACTATTTCCATCCCCCGCCTAATGCACGGTACAATTCCACTGCGGCTGACAAGCGCTGGCGTTGTATGTCTGCCAGCGTCAGCTCTGCTGAAAGAGAGTTGCTTTGCGCCGTAAGCACTTCCAGGTAATCCGCCAGGCCGCTTCTAAACAATAACGTAGCATTACCGATTGCCTTATGCAATGTATCAACCCTGTTGGAAGAAATTTGCTGCTGCGCTTTTAACTTATCTAACTGCACCAATGCATTCACCACTTCACCGCCGGCTTTTAAAACTGTTTGGCGGAATGTTATTACAGCTTCATCTCTTTGTATGGCAGATACCTCGTATTTTGTTTTAAGGTTTCTGTGCTGCAATACAGGCTGTGCAATACTTGCACCCGCAGAAAAAAAGAGCGATGCAGGTATGGAAAACCATGTATTGGTTTTAAAAGCATTTAATCCGCCACTCGCTGTAATATTCAAAGAAGGGTACATAGATGCTTTGGCTACGCCCACGTTTGCATTAGCTCTCATCAATTCCATTTCGCTTTGCCGCACATCGGGCCTGCGGCTTACTAATGCAGCAGGCAGCCCCGTTGAAAGATCATCCCACACATACATGGAATTGATATCAGCATTCCTCGCAATTTTTGCAGGCAGCTTTCCCGATAAAATCTTAATTGCATTTTCCTGTATGGCAACCTGTTGTTCAAGCTGCGGTATTAAAAGCGCTGCTGTTTGCTTTTGCACCTCTGTTTGCTGAACAGCAAGTTCTGTTACCTGCCCTGCTGCTTTTTGCAATTGCATCATTCGCACAAGGGAATCAGTCAATGCAAGATTTTTTTGCGCAATGGCAAGCTGTTCATCCAGCATTAAAAGATTATAGTAGCCCGTTGCAATTTCGGAAACCAATGTTGTCCTTACTGTTTTAGCACCTTCATAAGAAGCAAGATAATCTGCGAGGGCAGCTTCTTTCTGCAACTTGATTTTCCCCCAGGAGTAAACATCCCAGGATACAGTTGCGCTTAAGCTGTAATCTTCAACATGGTTCTGCCCGATAAAGCTTTCAAGGTTTTTGCCATTCAGGCTGTTGTTGGAAGGATTGGTTGTAAACGCAGCCGCACCAATATCCACAGATGGAACATAATTCATCCTGGCCTGCTTTACGTATGCCTGTGTTTCTTCAATGCGCTTAACCGCAAGCTGCAGGTCGTAGCTGTTGTTTAAAGCAGTATCAATTAAATCAATCAATGTTGGATCCTTAAAAAAGGTTTTCCATTCCATTGCTGCTATACCTGAATCTGCAGCAGTAACACTATCCTGAAAAGTTGCGGGCAACTGTACTGTTGGACGCTGGTATTCTTTTCCTACAGTACAGCCGCTTATAAAAATTATAAATAGAAGTTTATACAAATAATTTATCCGTTGCATTGTTTGTTTTTTTATTATTCACTTAATGCAGGCGCTGCTTTTTTTGACGCACTGCTTACTTTCTCCTGCAGGTACTGGAATATCACATATAAAACAGGAATGATGAATACGCCAAATACAACACCGGTAAGCATTCCACCCACCGCGCCGGTGCCGATGGAGCGATTGCCCAAAGCCGATGCGCCCGTTGCCCAAACCAGGGGCAATAGCCCAACTATAAAAGCAAGGGATGTCATCAATATCGGGCGAAGACGAAGCTGTGATGCCTGCAACGCCGAATCGATAATAGATGCGCCCTGTTTTCGCCGCTGCACGGCATATTCAACGATAAGTATCGCATTTTTAGATAACAGCCCCACGAGCATTATCAATCCAACCTGTACATAAATATTGCTTTCAATGCCTGCAATTTTTATAAAGGCAAATACACCTAAAATACCTGCAGGAATGGTGAGGATTACTGCCAGCGGAAGAATATAACTTTCGTATTGTGCAGACAAAATGAAGTAAACAAACAATATGCTCAGCAAAAACACAATGGCAGTTTGATTACCCGTTGCTATTTCTTCCCTGGTCATGCCTGTCCATTCATACGAATATCCTTTGGGCAATGATTGTTTGGCCGTTTCTTCAATTGCTTTAATGGCGTCGCCGGTACTGTATCCCGGTTTAGGTGCACCGTTAATATTTACAGCATTGTAAAGATTATTGCGTGTAATGGTTTCAGGGCCATACACACGTTTCAGTTTTACAAGTGTATTCACCGGAACCATCTCGCCATTGTTGTTCTTTACAAATATGCTATTGAGTGATGATGCGTCTTCGCGATACTGAACATCGGCCTGCGCCATTACACGGTAATATTTTCCAAAACGGTTAAAATCTGATACGAAACTGCTTCCGTAATACACTTGCAATGTTTGCAACAGGTCGCTTACATTAACGCCAAGTTGTTTTGTTTTTTCATTATCAACTTCAATCTGGAACTGCGGATTACCCACAGAAAAAGTGGTGAACGCTGCGGCTATTTCAGGCCGCTGCATTAAAGCGCCGATAAATGAGTAGGCGGTTTTACCAAGATCATCAAGCGAATGATTGCCCCTGTCCTGCAGCATAAATTCAAACCCGCTTACATTACCAAAGCCTTGTATGGTAGGAAATGTAAAGAAGAAAGTGTTTACATCTTTTACAGCGCTTACATCCATCATCATGGAATTGGTAAGCTGATCTATACTTTTTACTTCACCTCTTTCTTTATAAGGCTTTAATCTTACAAAACCTGCTGCATAAGGAGATGCATTGGCATTTGAAATAAAGTTTAAACCATCAACTGTGTATTTTTTATAAACAGATGAGTAGTGTTTTAAAATGCTGTCAATCTTTACTGTTGCCCTGTGTGTCCTGTCGAGCGAACTTCCGGGAGGTGCATTTACTGCATATAAAATAAAGCCCTGGTCTTCTGTGGGTATAAAGCCCGTAGGTGTTTGCCGTATGAGGAATATGGTTGTAATTGTTATTACAATCAATCCGCCAACAGCCACCCATTTTCTTTTTAATAAAAATGATATACTGCTTTTGTAACGATTTGTCATTACAGAGAAACCTGCGTTGAAGGCCTGAAAGAACCGGCTGGCAAACCCTTTCTTTTTATTGCCACTCCCTTCTTCTTCATTCTTTAAAAACAATGCGCACAATGCTGGGCTTAACGTTAACGCATTAACTGCTGAGATAAGAATTGCGATTGCCAGCGTAAAGGCAAATTGCCGGTAAAAAACACCGGCAGGGCCCTGCATAAATCCAACAGGAATAAACACTGCAGCCATTACCAGTGTAATAGAAACAATTGCACCCGATATTTCATTCATAGATTGAATGGTGGCCGCCCTGGCAGGCAATTTTGTTTGTTCCATTTTTGTATGCACTGCCTCTGTTACCACAATTGCATCATCTACCACAATACCAATTGCAAGCACGAGCGCAAACAGGGTAAGCAGGTTAATGGTAAAGCCAAAAAGCTGCATGAAAAAGAAGGTGCCTATAACAGCTACCG
>JAEWJV010000350.1 GCA_023386395.1 Bacteroidota bacterium | reverse complement strand
TCCTCAAGTTCTTCACGAGTAACACCGCTATCAATCACAACCTGTTTATCATTTATATTAATATCATTTGGTTGAAGCGTTAATTTTTTAAGGAAATTAATCGCAGCATCTAGTTTATTCGATGATTTTAATTGTTCAGTTTTTTCAAGTACTTCCTTTACTATTGAATCCCCTAACTCCAAAGCTGCAATTGCTCCATGCGCATCAATACAAAATGGACATGCGTTCCATTTTGCAGTCATGGCAGCCATCAGTTCCCGTTCTCCAACAGTCCAGCCGCTTTTGCCTCTCATAGCTGCATGCGTCCATGCACTCATTGGGTCTCCATAAAACTTCCTGTGATACATCACTATCCTTGCAGCATCGGGCAACCGCATTCCTGACACCAGTGATATAAAACGAATCGATAAGCGATTAAGAAAGCCGTCTCCTTTTTCAACTTCCGGAACACGCATTTTAATTTGTGATTGTTTGCTTTCCATTTCAGAGAATTTTATTTTAGAACTAAACATTGAGAGAAGTGATAATATGCGAAACCAAAGCTAACGTGTCAATACTTCCAAATCCTTATCCTTTTTCAAAATTTCCCTCCGTTTACGCCATTGATTTTGTAAGATGAGCAAAGCAAATAACGTTATAATTTTTTACGATTGATAATGCATACAACACAGCCGCTTTCATCAGTGCACCATTAACTTGTACCTTTGAAACAGCAGATAGGATCTATAGACATCATTGTAACCCAAATAATACTGCAACGTACTTGAAAAGACAATTAAATAAACAGACTATGAAGCGGTTGTCATTTATAATTTTGTTTTATACTTCATTAAATACAATATGTTTTGGGCAAAACAAAAGTTTGCAAAATAAATATTTAGCGGACAGTTTAGAAACGCTTCAAAAAAGAGTCGAAAAATCGATTATACCAACGAGATATATGGAACAAGAATTAATTTCAGAAACGGATACCATTAGCGGGTGGGAAAATATTAAAGTATCTCTTTATCAATATTCTATTGATAGCGGTAAGAAAATTGGAAAAGTATATATAGCGAATGCGGACGCTAAAAAAATTGCAGCCTGGGTTATAACAACCTGCTATTATTTGACAAATAAATTAGATAAACAAAATACCGATTTGCTAATAAATTCAATAAGAAATGCTTCAGGCGGGCAATTTCCCGTTAAGGGTGTTTATGAAGACATGGACGGGGAGGATATTTCCCTTATGTCTTTAAAGATGGGATTACTGTATTCTTAAAACAGAATACAGCTAATAATTTATCATTAATTACAAATAGCAATATAAGTAAGGCAGGGAAGTATGCCAGGATCATAAGCACAACAAGAGATGAATACAATACTATATTCCCTGGGGAAAACACCAGTGAGATGGAATGGCTTAATGTAGTGAGAGAAGAATATAAATCGGCACTGTCTTCTAATATAAATTATCTAATGATGGCCTGGGCAAAAGGTAAAATTAAATAACACTACCACTACAAATGTCTATGCGATTTTGGTATAATCTGCATATATTGCTGTTTGCAAATTAAAATAGTACCAGTCGCATACCTTTTGTCCCACATTCATACGAATACTTTTAACCTCAGCATGATATTGGCAGACGTTTAAACTCCAATATTCTATCTCACATAATAAATGTGCTTCAATTCCTATCGAAGAGATATCATACCTGTCAATCGGTTTAATGCTATTGACCTTTTGTGAATATTAAATACCAGTTAGATGAAAAACCTAATCCTCTTTTTAGCGCTAGCAGGCATCGTAACATCCTGCACAAAGCAAGAACTGGCAATCCATGATCAGGAAGATGCGCAAGCTGAACAATCTCATCATTTGGCCAGAATTAAACAGTATTTAAAGGATAGTTTATGCGCGCAGGATTTTGCCGCCATTGACTTTAATAAAATGTATTTAAGCAGTGACTCTGTTTTAGGCAACTATTTTATCAGGCTTGGATCTTACAAAAAGAATATATCACAAGATTTTATTCTTCTAAAAACAACTAATGCCGGTGATTATGAAAGCAAAAATTATAAATATGCAATTGAACGGCAGTCTGGATTCGCCGGCAAATATGTGAGAGTTAAAATCAGCTCATTAAACCGAAAAAAAATTATTTATATCAACAATCGCAAGAGTTATATCAACAATCAAAGTGCAATTGCAACTTCAGGAGCTCGCTGCCTTTAAAAGATTTGAGAAAGGTTTTATAAAGCTCTGTGAAGAAAGAAAAGCAAAGCTGACAGATATAAAAGAAGTAGTGGGATTATTCAACAAAGAAAAGCAGCAGGTATTAAAAAGTGGATATTGATATTGTTGTTGTGCGGTAGTTTGATGAAAGGCCAAGCATAGGCTTTTGAGTTGCAGCAACTGATATTAGATATAGGGAAGCTAACAAAGATGAAACGGATACTGTCTGACATGAAAACCTATTCATATTATTTTTATCTTTGCATACTATTTTTATTTGTAGCGTCTCAACTCCCTGTCTCTGACACTTTATAGATTGTTGCAAATAGTGTTTAAAAGTTCCTGTATCGTTTATTTATTGTTCAGGTTTTTGTTCTCGTTTTATTAGTTCGGTTAAAGTATTAGTTAGTCTTTATTAGTTAACAATTTAAATTAACATTATGAAGCTTTCTGAATTCTTGTTATCAAGTGAAACGGATAAGAAATACGTTATTATGAACAAAGCGGTTCCACTGGCCCAAAGAACTTACCGGGATACGCATATTTTTCTTTTTCAGTTAGAAGATTATTACGTAGAAGCTTATTGTAACATTACCAGTAAAGCGATTGAAGAATATTGCATATTGCCTGATACGAATGCAATATGCCATTACCTGGAAGCTATTAGAATTGATGAATTAATAAACTGATTTATATACTTAAGCACAGTATTCTCCTTTGTGCAAGGGGGGTGCAGTGGTATATAAATTTTATCAGGGACTTAGAAATAAACACTATCTTCGTGCAGTTATGTTGAGCCTCGCATTAGTATTCATTAATTAGTTTGCTTATTACATCTGCACAATAGTTAGTTTCTTACTTCTTGCCTTTCTCAGAAATTATTAATCAATCAATTTTTTTTAAAATGAACATTTATGTTTCAAATTTAAGCTTCAACGTACAGGATGAAGACTTAAAAGAATTTTTTACTTCTTACGGAGAAGTTTCTTCCGCTAAAGTTATTACAGACAGAGAAACCGGCAGGTCAAGAGGCTTCGGCTTTGTTGAAATGCCTGACGAAGCTGCTTCACAAAAAGCAATTACAGAACTCAACGGCGCCACGGTAGAAAACAGGTCTATCAGTGTATCTGTTGCAAAACCGAAAGAAGACAGATCTTCAGGTGGCGGCAAACGCAACTACAACAACGGAAATAGCTATAATAAAAACAGGTATTAATATATTTTCAGCTAAAAAAAGCCCCGTTCAACGGGGACTTTTTTTATATTACGCTGTCAAGACAGAACCATATGGTTCGTGAAGGCAAACCATAGCTGCAGAGAGTTGAGCAAATGAAATTATTTAATGCAGGGAATGGTATTTGCTAGTGACATGCCCGGCAAAGAACAAACAGAAATAATATTTTGTATTTGCACGCAACATTTAATAATTAAACTTAGTTTTAGCGCATAACCGACTTGAATTTATAATCCCTATTCTTTCTCCGTTTTTCAAAAATTATTTTTTATGAATGCGCTTAATATGAATAATAGCCAGCTTCTTTACAGGATCACCAATTTGCAATATAGCATCCGTAGGAAGCAGGATGAATACAATAATGCACTTAAAACAAATAATCTTTCCCGCATTAATGCAAAGAAAGAAGCGCTGGATGGATTACAAACAGAACTTGATGCGCTGGTATCAGCATTTAATACCGTTCCCGTTACCGGTGGTACTGATGCCCAACCCGTGAAGCCCAAAAAAACATTACGCTGGCTAAGGTTCTTTAACGTAAAGGTCGCAACCAAACGCATAAGATAGAGCGTTGTAAGGGGCCGGATGCTTATGCAGGCCTTTTATTACATACGTTCGCTACACCACTATGACATTATTATCACCAAGATGTTATTACAACTGCTGATATTATTCAACAAAGGTGGGTGGAAATCCTGTGTAAACATTAATTCTGTTGTATTATACCGGTACAGTTCTTTCTTTAATTCATCAATATATTGATTATTGATAAAATATTCCAGTATATAAAGTGTACATACAGTTTTCAAATTAAGCCCGGTGGATATTTAATTTACCCGGAAACTGAAGTTGTTTATAATAACTGATAGCAGCATATTTAAGGAATACAAATATTTTACTTTCGTGTAAACCTGCATTATCATTTTCTCTTTATAAATAATTGAGTAACCACCCAACTGCAGTATTTTTATTTCAGCTTGTTTTACACATGTAGATTTGCCGCGCCTTGGCACATTCGGATCAACACGATGCTGATATAAATCAATTGCTTTTACTTTCAATCTCTTTAATGAACCTTCTACCACTTTTTTAATGTGCATTGGTTTGCTATTTAAAGCATTCCACCTGGCATTAACTTCATTTTCATTTGCAGGTTCCCAGCCAAACTTGGTAGCAATCATTACTTAATTTTTAAAAGATTCTAATGCTTCACCAACTAATTCTTCATTAGCGAGAGGACCATATACTTCGGCTGTATCAAAAAATGTTACGCCACTTTCAACTGCTGAACGAATTAGTTTAATCATTTCCTGTTTGTCTTTTGCTGCACCGTAAGACCAACTCATGCCCATACATCCAAGACCAAGCGCAGACACTTCAAACCCGCTGTTTCCTAATTTTCTTTTTTGTAGTGTTTTCATTTTAAATATTTTCTCTAATGAATTGTGTTGTATTATTAATGAACATCCGTTTCAACTTTTACATCTTTAATTGCATAAATAGCATTAGCAATTCTTGGAAATCCGATATACGGGTAGAGTTAAATCAACGCAGAAAAAAGCGTTTCCTTATCGTTGCCTACTTTCATATTGCCAACTGCATGTGAACCCATTCGTTTACCAGCTCCCCCTAATGTAGCCAAGGCACAAAATATCATTAGCTCTCTTGTTTTAATATCCAAACCGCCTCTTGTATAGAAGTCCCCGAAACATGATTCAGTTAATACTCTGGGAATGGCATCCTCAAATTCACCCAATTGAACGTCCCGATTGGTTTGATAGAAGCTGCATGGGGCGGTACTTCTGCAGAAGTATGGACACCGGATAGTATTATTCACCATGATGCTTTTTTACAGCAAGCCAGTACAAAAATTGCAGCCAATGGTCAGTGCCCTAATTTGCCGGGTTATGCTTACAATGCAATGATTGCGCCTATCACCAATTTTTCTGTTGCCGGAACAATCTGGTACCAGGGAGAAAATAATACTATCAATGCTTATGCATATAAACATCTTTTTACTTCAATGATTGACGCCTGGCGAAATAAATGGCATATTGATATCCCGTTTTATTACGTACAAATTGCGCCATATAAATATACCCTGGAAAATACAGGCGCCTTATTGCGCGAAGCGCAATCAGCCTGCTCAAATTATCACAACACCGGTATGGTGGTTATAAATGACCTGGTAGATGATGTAAATAACGT
>JAEWJV010000324.1 GCA_023386395.1 Bacteroidota bacterium | reverse complement strand
GATAACCGCCGTTTGATACGGGATTTCTTCACTGAACAATTCATAAACTTTTTCGCGGATAATTTCGCTTACAAAAAATTTCGTGGGTAAATCTGTTAACTCGTCCTCGTCATAAAAAGCCTCGCTTTCCGGTAACAATTCAATAATTGCTGATAAAAGCTCATTAAGATTACTATTTTTTAAAGCAGAAACCGGGATTATTTTTTTGTAAGATGATGATTGTTTGAAATTTTCAATGGCAGCTTCCACATGTGCCGGCTTTAATTTATCCACCTTATTTAACACAAGTATTGAAGGGACTTTTAAACGAAGGCTTTGGAAAATTTCTTTTGTTTCTTCCAGGTCCTTCGTTGCATCGGCAATTAACAAAGCAATATCCGCATCCTCCAGGGCGCTTTTTACGCTTTGCATCATGCGCTCGTGCAGTTTATACTTTGGTTCTATGATGCCCGGCGTATCCGAAAAAACAACCTGGTATTCGCCGGGTTTTGTAAGAAATGCTTTTATGCGGTGCCTTGTGGTTTGCACTTTGCTTGAAACAATGGCCATTTTTTCGCCAACCAATGCATTTAGCAACGTGCTTTTGCCCGCATTTGGTTTGCCGAAAATATTTACAAAGCCTGCTTTCATATAATTTTCAAAAATTGAAACGGCAAATATAAGCTGATGGCGCCTGAAGTAATGCACTGGTATTTCACCGGCATATTAAACAAGGTTTAATTTTGAAGTAAAGTGATAACCATTAATTTTAAATCTAAACCTGCTGATCTTGATACAGATATCCACCATACAACTTCTCCGCATCCCGTTTTCTTTTTTTTTAATGCCGGTATTCTGGTTTGCATTATCGTTTGTTGAAAAAATTAATGTGCCCAATGCCGCATTACTGTTCTTCATAATTCATTTACTCGTTTACCCTGCCAGCAATGGTTATAACAGTTATATGGACAGGGATACAACAAGCATTGGTGGTATAAAAAACCCTTTGCAGCCAACCAACCAATTATTTGTTTTTACAGTTATAATGGATGTCGCGGCAATATTGCTATCGTTATTGATTTCACCACTTACTGCGGCCTGCATTTTCATTTATATCATGTTTTCAAGATTGTACAGTTACAGGCAAATACGATTAAAAAAATACGCGCTTCCTGGTTATCTTATTGTAATTCTTAACCAAGGTGCACTTATCTTTTTTACCGTGTTTAATGCTGTAAATAATGATACCAATGCTGTACTACCATGGGCCGGCCCCATTTGTGCGACCTTATTAATTGGCGGATTTTATCCTATTACCCAAATCTATCAGCATAAAGAAGACAGAAATGATAATGTAGAAACCATAAGTATGCTGCTTGGAAAAACGGGAACATTTATTTTTTGCGGCATTATATATGCATTGGCTTTTTTGACCTTGTTTATTTATTTCCTTTCTGTAAATAAATTATTATTGTTTTTTATTCTATTTATATTCTTTATGCCGGTGGCTATTTATTTTACGGTATGGTTTTTACAAGTATATAGAAATGCAGCTTGTGCAGATTTTAAACATACCATGCGCATGAATAAAATTGCATCGGCCTGTACCAACATGGCATTTATCACTATATTAATATTAAACCAGCTTTGACTGAAATTATTTCAATAGGAACGGCAGTCCCGCAGCACAGCTTTAATCAACGGGACGTAATACCCATGATGCAAAAAATTTACGGACTGGATGATAAAGAGGCACGCAGGCTTGCATTTATGTACAGGCAGAGTGATATTGAAACCAGATATACCGTGCTTTCTGATTACACACAACCCGATGAAAAGTTCTGGAATTTTATTCCGTTATCTCAGGATGAGCCTTTACCAAATCTTGATGAGCGGATGAAAATCTATAACCACGAGGCGCTGCCCCTGTCTATTTCCGCGATAAATGATTGTTTAAAGAATCATTTATCGCCTGCTGATATAACACATCTTATTACAGTAAGCTGCACAGGCATGAGTGCGCCCGGCCTTGACCTGCAAATAGCGGAAGCGATGGATATGCAGCCACAGGTTTTCAGAACATCTGTAAATTTTATGGGTTGTTATGGCGCGGTGCATGCCTTAAAACTAGCTAAACTTATTTGCGATAGTACACCCAATTCAAACGTGCTGATTGTTGCAACTGAAATATGTTCCATTCATTTTCAAAAAGAATATACGCCGGACAGTGCTTCAGGGGCTATACTTTTTGCAGATGGCAGCGCCGCTGTTTTGATCTCCAATAAAATTCAATCTGAAAAAAAATTACAGTTAAGTAATTTTTATTCCAAAGTGGCTTATAAAGGAAAGAAAGATATGGCGTGGGAGCTAAGCCATCGCGGGTTTATTATTACGCTCAGCAGCTATGTTCCGGATTTGATTGAACAGGATATTGCATTGCTCGTTGATGAAGCTGTTCAGCATTATGGTTTATCAGTAAAAGATATAACGCACTGGTGCACACATCCCGGCGGAAAAAAAATATTAAACGCTATACAAAAACAGTTGAGCCTGGAGAAAGATGACCTGCGTTTTTCAAGAGATATTTTAAGCCGGTTTGGAAATATGTCTTCACCCACAGTTTTATTTGTGCTGAAAGAGATTTTGGAAAGTCTTGATGATAAACCTGCCAATATTCTTGGTACCGCATTTGGCCCCGGCTTAACCATGGAAACATTTTTATGCACCAAGCAATAAACCTGCGTTACCGTTCTTACAGCAAGGAATTGTTAGATGAGGATAATATTCCGTTTGAGGATATACGACGGAATATGCAGGAAATTAACACTATTAATGCATGGCTTGGCGGCCATGCAATTACAATAAATGGCTTCAGGAAATTATTGGGCAATAAAAAGAAAATTCATGTTTGTGAAATAGGCTGTGGTGATGGCAACAATCTTTACCAGTTATACAAATGGTGCAAAAAAAATGATGTTCAATTCAGTTGCACTGGCATTGATATTAAAGCTGAATGTATTGAAGCGGCTAAAAAAGATTATGTAATTGGGAACGCGGTTTGGTTGGCGCAGGATTATAAAACGGTGAAATTTTCATCGAAGCCTGATATAATTTTTTCAAGCTTGTTCTGTCATCATTTCCGCGATTATGACTTAATAGCACAACTTCAATTCATGCAGCATAATTCAACGTTTGGTTTTTTTATAAACGATCTGCAACGCAACTGGTTTGCTTATCATTCTATAAAAATTATAACACGGCTTTTTTCTTCTTCTTATCTTGTAAGAAATGATGCGCCGCTAAGTGTTGCACGAGGGTTTCATAAAAAAGAATGGGCTGCTATTTTTAATAAGGCTGGTATAAGAAATTATGCTATCAAATGGAAGTGGGCGTTTCGTTATCTTATCATTTTTAAGCATGGCGAATGATTACGATATAGGCATTGTTGGCGGCGGGTTAGCAGGGCTTTGCCTTTCACTGCTTGCTGCCGATGCCGGTTATTCCGTTGTATTGTTTGAAAAAGAAAAATACCCTTTTCATAAAGTTTGCGGTGAATATATAAGTTACGAAAGCTATGATTTTTTAACGCTGCTTGGATTGCCATTGGCCGATATGGATTTACCTGAAATAAAAAATTTGCAGGTGAGTGATGTAAGCGGAAGGCTGTATAATTTCAAACTTGATTCAGGTGGCTTTGGCATCAGCCGTTACAGCATAGATGATATGCTTTACCAGCTAGCTTCAAAAGCTGGTGTTGCTGTTTTTACTGAAGAAAAAGTAACTGATATAAATTTTGATCATAGCAACCACATCATTCAATCAAACAAAAGAAAAGTTACAGCAACCATTGTTGCGGGAGCTTATGGAAAACGCAGCAATCTTGATGTAAAATGGAAGCGGTCTTTTGTTGAAAGGAAACCTGATAAACTCAATAATTATATTGGTGTAAAATATCATGTGCGCACAGATTTTCCCAGGAACTATATTGCTTTGCATAACTTTAAAAATGGTTATTGCGGTATTTCGGCTATTGAAGATGATAAATACTGTTTATGCTATTTAACTACTGCGGATAATCTTTCTGCCAATGGCAATTCAATTCAAAAAATGCAGGAGCATATTTTGTATAAAAACCCTGTTTTAAAAAGGCTTTTTACAGCATCTGAATTTTTGTATGATGCGCCGCTTACCATTTCACAAATAAGTTTTGATAAAAAAAGCCAGGTTGAAAATCATGTTTTGATGCTTGGCGATGCCGCAGGTATGATAACGCCTTTATGCGGTAATGGCATGAGCATGGCCATGCATGCATCGAAACTTGCATTAGTAGAAATAAATAATTTTTTAAAAGGAGACATTTCAAGATTTGAAATGGAAACAAATTATACATCAGCCTGGAAAAAGTATTTTGCTTTAAGGCTTGCCACCGGAAGACTCGTGCAAAGATGTATGGGGAATAATTCAACGGCTTTTGCTTTAAAACTGCTCCATGGCCTGCCTTTTCTTGGCAGGAACCTTATACGCGCTACGCATGGCAAACCGTTTTAAAAGATTGCCGTTTTTAATTTATACATTATAAGCATAGCAAAGTATTAACACCTGCCATATTATTTTTGTCTAACCAATATTTGAAGCAACAGTTAATTTACACCAATGAGAAAAATTTGTTTCGCTTTCAGTTTTATTCTTGCTGCTGCAGTCGTCCATGCACAAACAAAACAATTCACAGTTATAAAAAATAATGCTGCCACGCCTGTAAAAAACCAGGGATATTCCGGCACATGCTGGTGTTATTCTTCAACAGCCATGACAGAAAGCGACTTGTTGGCGAACAAACAACCTGAACTTGATTTATCAGAAACTTACACTGTTTATAATTTATACATTGATAAAGCGGTGAAGTATATCCGCCGCCGTGGTAACACCCGTTTCACAGAAGGCGGCCTTGGGCAGGATATGCTGAATGCCGTTGCCAATTTTGGCGCGATGCCGCAGGAAATTTATCCGGGCATTGACGGTGACACCATTATGGCGCATAATTATAAAATGGCCGGCCAGTTAAAAGATTATCTTGACAGTGTGCTGGCCGCCAATACTGATTCAATTCCTTCAAACTGGAAAGATGGGTTTACTACAATATTGAATATCTATCTCGGCCAGCCGCCCGCTGCATTTGATTATAAGGGAAAGCATAACACGCCTGAAAGT
>JAEWJV010000198.1 GCA_023386395.1 Bacteroidota bacterium | reverse complement strand
ATACTATGTTGATCATTCTTCTGTTCTTTTTTACACATTGGTTTCTTTCGCTTTTTTTCCATTCTTTTTTTCTGCACCGCTATGCATCCCATAAAATGTACACCACATCTAAAACATGGGAAAAGTTTTTTTATTTCTCTACCTGGTTTGTACAAGGTTCTTCCTTTTTAGTGCCAAGCGCCTATGGTGTAATGCATCGTATGCACCATGCCTACAGTGATACGGAGAAAGATCCGCATTCACCGCATTTTTTTGAAGATATATGGCAGATGATGATTCATACGGCCAGTATTTTTCATGCTTTTACAACAGGCAAAAACAAGCCTGCACCTGAATTTACAAAAGAGTACCTGCCTTCATGGAGCAAGCTTGATAAGCTTGGCCACAGTATGATAACAAGAATATTATTCGGGTTGGCTTATACTGCAGTATATATTTTATTTGCGCCGAATGCATGGTGGTTTTTGCTGTTGCCTATTCATTTTTTAATGGGGCCTATACAAGGCGCTATTGTTAACTGGTGCGGTCATAAATATGGATATAGTAATTATGATAACGGGGATCATTCAAAAAATACATCGCCATGGGGTATTTTATTGATGGGTGAATTATTTCAAAACAATCATCATCATGCCAAAAACAATGCAAATTTTGCACGCCGCTGGTTTGAATTTGATGGCACCTATTTAATCATGCTGTTAATGCACAAACTTACCGTTATTAAGCTTGTGCCTGCCACAGTTAAAAACCAATAAGCTATGATAACATCTGCAGAGGTCAGGCCCGGAAACAAGGTTTTGCATAATGTCTCAGGTGCTGTGGCAACCGTTATTCATGTAGATAATAATGTAATACAACTGGATTGTTTTCCAGGCAGCATCCAATGCATAGCAAATGATATTTCAGGCATAGAACTTACAAGAAACATGTTGCAAAAGCTGCTTTTTTCCAATGATATAGAACCCAATAGATGGTCTGGCCACGGCATTAACCTTGAAAAAAAACCGGATGGCTTTTATTATGGTTTGCGGATTGAAAAAAGCAGAACGAAAATTAAACACCTGCACCAGTTACAAAATTATGTACAGGATTTTTATGCCCTTTTCAGGGAAACAGACCATTCTCTGAACACCAGCGCTCTGGCAGAGATAGAAGACCTTACCCATTAAAGAACCCATCTTACCATCTAACCCTTTACTGCTATTTTAGAAATTTGCACAGTATTAGATATATACACTGCATGCACATTAAAGTGCATCATAAAAAACTATTAATATGGCTAATACAACAAAACGTAAAGCTTCTAAAAGCGCAGGCGCCGCAGCTAACGATTCTATGCTAAAAAACTTTTTTCAGGATGAAATTAAAGACATTTACTGGGCAGAAAAGAACATCCTGAAAACCTTACCCAAAATGAAAAAGGCTGCCACATCACCTGAATTGCAGAACGCATTTGAGGAACATTATGCCCAAACGCAAACACATATTGAAAGGCTTGAAAAAGTATTTGCGTTGCTTGAAAAAAAACCACAGGCAAAAAAATGTGATGCCATGGCAGGTATTCTTGAGGAAGGAACGGGCATTATAGAAGAAACAGAAAAAGGCACGGCTACACGTGATGTAGGGTTAATACTTGCTGCTCAAAAAGTGGAGCATTATGAAATATCCACTTATGGCGGTCTTGCCCAACTTGCGGAAACCCTTGGCCTGAATGAAATAAAAGAATTACTGGGAAGTACACTGGAAGAAGAAAAGCAAACAGATGAAAAGCTAAGCGTAATTGCAGAAAGCAGTGTAAATTATGAAGCCGCTGAAGAATCTGAAACTGCTTAATCATTCCGCAGTTAGAATATATTTACAAAGCCCTGCATGCAGGGCTTTGTAAATATCAACTTGAAACTTGTGAATAAATCTATACCTTATTAGGAAATGCAATTCACTTGTTCAGGTAAAGAGCAGCCCAATCAACTTAATTCAACCGCCATATAACCAGACACCCCTGCATCGCGATATACTCTAATTGAACTAGTCCAAAAACATTACGAGGTGCGACAGCAATAAATTAAATCAGGTATAACAAAAAATCATGCTTCAACAGAAAGTATCTAAACAACTTTATGTTGGATTTTAAAGGCAGATGTTGAATTTAATAAAGATTGAGCTATACAGTGCAACCTAAATACATCAAAATTTTACATCAAAAGAATATACAATGAACGGTACAATGTTTCAATTTTTTGAATGGTATTTTCCGGCAGATGGAAGCCTTTGGGAAAAAGTAAAAACCGAAGCAAAAAAACTGGCAGGCTATGGCATAACTGCCATTTGGCTGCCGCCTGCCTTTAAAGGATCAAAAGGCGCAACGTCAGAAGGATATGATGTATATGATATTTACGACCTCGGTGAATTTAATCAGAAAGGAACCGTGAGAACAAAATACGGAACAAAGCAGCAATACATTGATGCGGTTAAAACTGCACACGATAATGGCCTGCAGGTATATGCAGACATTGTATTAAATCACATGAATGGCGCGGATGAAACAGAACATATAAAAGTAAAAAAAGTAAATCCCGAAAACAGGAACGAATATATTTCAGATGTAATGGAAATTGAAGCGCATACAAAATTTATTTTCCCCGGAAGACAAAACAGGTATTCAGCATTTAAATGGGATTATCGTTGCTTTAGCGGTGTTGACCGTGCAGATAATTTAAATGAAGAAGGCATATTTACCATCTTAAATGATTATGAAGGCTGGGAAGAGATTGTTTCTGGTCAAAATGGTAATTATGACTTTTTAATGTTCTGTGATATTGAGTTCAGGAATGCTGCTGTGAGAGAAGAATTGAAACGATGGATAAAATGGTATTATGATACCGTGCCTTTTGACGGGCTGCGCCTTGATGCTGTAAAACACATGCCTGTTTATTTTTATAATGAATGGCTGGACTATGTGCGTAATGAAATAAGAGAAGACATGTTTGCAGTGGGCGAATGTTGGTCTGCAGATGTTTCTATGCTGCTCAAATATATTGAAGCTTCTGCCGGCCGCATGAGCCTGTTTGATTCACCACTGCAGGCAAATTTTCACCAGGCATCCGGAAGCGGCAGCAATTATAATCTCTGTGAAATATTTAAAAATACTTTGGTTGCACATCATCCCGGTCTCGCTGTAACATTTGTTTCAAATCACGATACGCAACCCTGCCAGTCGCTTGAATCTGCGGTTGCAGCCTGGTTTAAGCCATTAGCGTATGCGCTTATCCTTCTGCGCGAACAAGGATATCCATGCATTTTTTATGCTGATATGTACGGTGCTGAGTATACAGACAAAGATCATAATGGAAATACATGCCACATAGTAATTGAGAGACGGCCGGTGCTTGAACAATTGCTGTTGCTGCGAAAGAACCAGGCTTACGGTTTACAACGTGATTATTTTGACCATTTCAATTGTATTGGCTGGACAAGGGAAGGAACGGATGAACAACAATATTCGGGTTGTGCAGTCATCATGTCTAATGGTGCTGAGGGTATCAAGAAAATGAAAATAGGAAAAAGGCATGCAAATAAAATTTTTATCGATGCATTGGGCAACATTAGTAAAAATATAATGATCGATGAAAATGGCTTTGGTGATTTTCGCTGTATAGGCGGTTCTGTTTCTGTGTGGATTGAAGGCAACAGTGAGGAAAAATAACCGCGCTTCTTTTTTACTCAACTAAATTTTTAATGCTTTGCTTTAAGGAAGGGTTGCGCAAACAGAAGTTATCATTCAGGTGCGACTAAAAATACTGCCGCCCTCATTTGAAGGCACGGGCTTTGTTGTAAACATTGCACCATCATATTGATGCTGATTATAATTATTTACGATTAACATTCATCCATTGTTTATCCTGTTTTACAACAGTGGTTTCAATAAATATGGGTTCACAGTTGAGGGCATGTGAATTTAAGTTCGGCCCTTAATCTACTATAAGTTTATCTGCTTTATACATCAATTGTTGTAAGAACAATTATATAAAGCCTGGAAATCATTTTTTAATCTTAAAAAACATCACCATGTTTTATCATGTAAAAGAATTACAGTTCAATGCCAAGGTTTCTAAACCTGATCCCGCTTTTGCCACATTATTATTAGAGCAGTTTGGCGGGGCAAACGGCGAACTTGCCGCAGCCTTACGGTATTTCGGCCAGGCGTTTTGTGCTAAAAAACCTCATCCCGATAAATACGATTTATTGATGGATATAGCTACCGAAGAGTTCAGTCACCTGGAAATCGTAGGCGCTACCATACAAATGCTGTTAACGGGCATAAACGGAGATCTTAAAGATGCTGCTGAAAATGCAGAGATCATGCAATTATTAGATGGCAAAGCGGCCAAAGAAGAAATGATACATAAAGCAATGGTATCGCCGCAATTTTTGATAGGCAGCGGTGGCTCGCCGGCTTATACCAATAGTGTAGGCGTGCCGTGGACAGCAGCTTATATAAATGGTGATGCGCAAGGCGACCTTACTGCAGACCTGCGTTCTGATATTGCTGCCGAAACACGGGCAAAAATGGTGTATGAATATTTATTACAATTTACCGATGATCCCTATGTGAAAGACACACTATATTTTTTAATGACAAGAGAGGTAGCTCATTTCCAAATGTTTGAGGCCGCACTGGACACCATCAAACCAAACTTTCCGCCAGGCATTTTACAGGCAGATCCGCGCTATAGCAATTTATTCTTTAACATGTCCAGCGGGAACGACTACCAGGGCCCATGGAATCAGGGCAACAGTACAAGGCTTAATGAACCTTTTCAATATATCGATGATCCTGTGGCGCATGTAATGAAAACAAACGGCCTGGTTAACCAAAAGCCAAAGGGCGCTGAATACACGCCGGCACAAGTTGAAAAAATGAATAAAAAATTAGGAAAAGAACGCAGCACCGAAGTAAATAAGGCCACTGCAATAAAAAACGGTGTAGTGGCATGGAACGATACAGACACAGATTTAAAAAATGATGCAAAGGGCGCTTCTGATAAAAAATGAGTTCATACTATTGATATTACAGGCCTATGCAACAGTTTAACACCAGGGCCTTGCAACAGGCGGATACCCATATAATTTATTATACGGATCCGCTTTGTTGCTGGAGCTGGGCATTTGAAAAAGAATGGCAAAAACTACGCAGCGTTTTTGAACATGCAATCACATGGCAATATTGCATGGGCGGTTTATTGCCTGCCTGGAATAATTATTATGATGCGGAAAATTCAATCAGCAAGCCTATCCAAATGGGGCCTATGTGGATGCATGCCGCGCAGCTTACCGGCGTTGTTATTCGCCATGATTTATGGGCAAAAGACCCGCCTGCTTCTTCTTATCCCGCCTGCATTGCTGTTAAGTCTGCCGCCCTGCAATCACCGGCTGCAGAAGAACGGTATCTTCTGCTTCTGCGGAAAGCCTGTATGGTAGATGGAAGAAATATTGCAAAACCCGATGTATTGCTTGAGGTGGCACATAAAATGAAGATTGATAAAGGATTTGATTTTGATGTAAAAAAATTCAAACAGCATTTGCTTGGCAATGAAGGCATGGAAGCTTTTAAAAAAGATTTACAGCAGGTTAAATACCGCGGCATTAACCGCTTTCCCACCCTGCTGATAAATAACAATGCAGGCAATGCCAGATTAATAAGCGGCTATCAAACATTTGAAACCATTACACAGGTATTGCAGGATATGGCCGGCGTTCATTGCTGAAATATCAACTTTGTAATTGGTTAAAGCATGCTGATACTACTTCGCTCTATCCGGAAAAATTAAATTAGTAAATAGTAGTGCGTTTTATTAAGGACTTCAATATAATAATATCTTTTAGCGTTCCCCAATAATTACTCCCCCGATTAAATGAAAGCCCTACTTTTGATGCCTTTGTATGATAGCATTTGTAAATGGAAATTTTGTAACCAAACTGCCCTCGCAGGTAGTTGTTGATGTAAACGGCGTTGGCTACGATTTGCAGATAAGCCTGAACACCTATTCGGCTATTGCGAACAAAGAAAGCGGGAAGTTGTTCACTTACCTGCACATTACAGAAACTGCGCATACATTATATGGCTTTAATGATGTGGAAGAGAAAGAGCTTTTTTTACAGCTCATAAGCGTTTCCGGCGTGGGCGCTTCCACGGCAAGAATGATGCTGAGCGGGCTGAAGCCGGAAGAGATCATCAGGTCTATAGCAAACGGCAATACCAAACAATTGGAAAGCATTAAAGGCATTGGCAAAAAAACAGCCGAACGCATTGTATTGGAACTGAAAGATAAATTAACCCGCCTGCAAACCAATTTACCCCAATCTGCGTATTCACTTAGTACGGTTGAGTCTGATGCCCTGAATGCACTTTTAGCTTTGGGAATTCAAAAAAATATTGCTGAAACAGCCATAAAAAAAGTACTTTCATCCGCCAATAACCTTTCAGTGGAAAACATTATTAAACTTGCACTAAAAAACTTATAGCTTATTGAGCAATTTTACCTAACCAGGCTACATAGAAATTGACAAAACTTCGCATTGCTGATAAAATCTTACTGATAACGCTTCTGGTGTTTTGCCTTTGCAATACAGTTATTGCACAAGTTAAAGACACCACTGGTTATTCAA
>JAEWJV010000151.1 GCA_023386395.1 Bacteroidota bacterium | reverse complement strand
GCATTATTGGCTATTGTCGCAGCCTTCTGGCTGCATATTTCTGCTGTTGAGTGGATACTGGTATTGATTTGTATTGCTGCTGTAATTGCACTGGAAATGGTAAACACCGCAATGGAACATTTATGCAATCACGTTCATGAAGATTATCATCCTTCCATTAAAATCATAAAAGATGTTGCTGCCGGTGCAGTGCTGTTTGCATCCATCATAAGTATAATTACCGGGCTGATCATTTTCGTCCCGAAAATATTGCCACTTTTAAAGAGCTAATTGAAAAAGATTTATATGACACTGAAAAAATTAAGCGACACAAAAAAGCTCGTTCTTATTTCATTGGGTTTTACACTATCGCAGCTCTTTGCCCGTGCATTTTATACAGGTGAACTTGCCTATTTTTTTTATCCCTGGAATTTGTTTCTCGCAACAGTTCCGCTTTTCTTCAGCAGCTTATTAAAAAGGCAGGCAACAATCAATTATAAAAGCATTTTTTATTTCGTGTTATGGCTTTTGCTTTTGCCTAACGCCCCATACCTTGTAACAGATATTTTTCATTTTGAACACAGGTCACCTGTGCCAATGTGGTTTGACCTGATGCTGGTGGTTTCCGGCGCATGGAACGGTATTTTACTGTGCATGTTATCCTTGTTCAGCGTTGAAAAATTTATAAGAAAAGTATGCAACAGAAAATATGTGAATGGCATTATGCTTTCTATTCTTGTGGCATGCGGTTATGGCATTTACATTGGGCGTTTTCTGCGTTTCAATAGTTGGGATGTTGTAACAGATCCGGCAGGGCTTTTAAAAGCTTCAACACGTCACCTTCATCATCCTGTGCAAAGCATTAACGTTTGGCTGTTCACTTTTTTGTTCGCATCATTTCTCAGCATAGTTTATTTCACCATAAAAAAACTGCCGCAGGCTTTACCACCGCGGCAGTTTTAAAAATTGTTTATCTGTTCTAAAAATCAAATCCCAGGGAGAAATAAAACATAGGGCTTCCCCTGAAGATGCCACGCATTTCCCATGCCACATCAGCCCTTAAGAAATAACCCAGCAAAGTGCTTCTCGCGCCAAAACCATAACCACCGGCAAACGGCCCGATGCCGCCGGCACGTACCCTTACAGAAAGAGGGTTGGGGCCGCCAAAATCACCGCTTGGGCCAGGGTAAATCACAGTGGGACGTTTTATATTGCTGAGCGGGCCGCTCCAGGCTGTGCCCAGGTCAATAAACTGTACCAACTGAAAGTTTCTTATAAAAGCATTGTTGATAGGGCTGTTAAAGAATGTTGAGAAAACGGGCAGCCTTAATTCGCTGTTCAGTACAAGGTTATTACTGCCATTGGCAACATTTTGTTCAAATCCCCTCAGATTTAAAGCCAATGTTTGAAATGCATACCGCACCGTTGGATCTGCTGTATTCCTTTCATTGAATTTTGGAAAAACCCATCCATCGGTGCCGCCGAGATAATAAATAAGTTTTGACTGGCCTAAAGAAAAATCGCCGGCGCCCCTAACGGCCCATATAAAGTTCCTGTAAATCTTTAGATAATTCCGTGCATCAAAGCCAACGTTCATCAGGGTTTTCATAGTCTCTGAACTCTTGTTGGCAGGCAAAAAGAATTCAGTATAAATCTTCCAGCGCAGGCCATTCCATATATTTTCTGTTGGATTAATGGAATTATCATACACATATTCCAGTCTTGCCAGCCCTGTATTGGAAACAGAATCCTTCTCTTTCAAGGCTGCCGGGTTAGGATAACTGCCAAGGTATAACGGGCGTAAAACACCAATGTCTTTTCGCAGGCCAACCGTCATGGTTATGCGCTTTGTTTCATCAAATGGATAGGAAACATTTGCCTGGTAAATATTGGTTATTACCATATTGTCTATAAAGTTCCTGTCATTTCCCATTGAGTCTGCTCCCCTGAAAAAACCATTATAGTTGGTTATGTTGCTTCTGTAATATGTCAAGCCCCAGTCAATCCGCTTCCTGTAATTCTGATAAGAAACAAATACATCCTTGTCCGTTAATGAAGTGCCCAGCCTGAAACCACCTATGAGCTTCACATCTTCCATAATATCGCTTACGCCCACGCGGAAAGTGAAACTAACCGCATCACTGTTGTTTAAATAAATAGGGCCGGTTTGATCGTAACCGCCAAAAGGCTGGTACCGGTTAATCAATATATTGTTGGTAACGCCCGCCAATACATAATCTGCTTCAAATTTTTTCTTGTAGTCAAATAACCTGGATTTGCTTAAGTAGTTTATGCGCGGTGGCAGGAACGGCAATGATTGTTCATTTGCAGGCTGCTCAATTCCAGGATTCGCAGAAGAATCTTTTTTCTCATCTTCAAACTCATTCTGGAACTGGCTCTTATTTTCAGGCTGCGCTTCTTCTTCCACCTGAACATTGGCACCGCTTGCCAGTTTTTCAGCAGTTATCATCCTGCGCACATAATCGGTGGGCCTTGCATTTATATTGCGTTTGCGCAGCGTCATGGAATCAACACGCAGCTTGTATAAAAATTTATATTCACCTTCCTGCCGCACTTCACTCACCTGGTCGTTATTACCGGCTACCCTTGTTTCCTGCAAACTGCTTTGATAATTGGTTATAGGAAAAGTATAAGTGCTGTCCTGGTAAATTTTAAAATAGCTTATACTATCCGGCTCAGCTTTTTGCCATGCAAGCAATGTTGAATCCATTTCTTTAGGACCGGGATTGCGCAGCACTTCATCTCCTATATAATATAAAGTATCCAGCCCGCCGGTTTGTGTTGTAAAGAATCCGGCCCAGCGGTTATTGATGCCGTTTTCATTGCTCACAAACGTAAAATGGTTTTGATTGTATTGCATAGGATAACGTGCATCGCCATATTTCATGCTGGTGAGCTGGGTTATTTGCCTGAACTCACTGTTGTTATTTATATCGGCAAGAAAAATATTGAAATGATTACGGCTTGGCAATACGGTGTCTGCATTGGAAGCATTTACACTTGGCCTGTTAGAAGCGAAAATCACGCCCAG
>JAEWJV010000118.1 GCA_023386395.1 Bacteroidota bacterium | reverse complement strand
TCGTAATATTCTATACCGCCCACTAATTTTTCCTGCCGGATGCCGGGCATAATACCGGCCATTTTATTTTTACTGATATATTTTGAACGGCCGAAACTGAAACGACCCGAAAGCCAATCGTATAATTTCAGCCCTGTGAGATATTTAATCTTATCCCAAAGGCTGTAACAGGGGATGATGAAAGCCTGCTTTTTTACGATATGCGGCGCATTTTTCATTAGAATTCCTCTTTCGCGTAAGGCATCATAAACCAGTTTTATATTGCCCTGCGCCAGGTAACGAACACCGCCATGTACCAGTTTGGTACTGCGGCTTGATGTTCCTTTGGCAAAATCTGACTGCTCCAGCAATAAAGTTGAGTAACCCCTGCTGGCTGCATCCACGGCAACTCCCAAACCTGTAGCGCCACCGCCTATGATAATTACATCCCAAACAACCTGATCTTCTAATCTTCTTAATGCTTTTTTACGATCCAGAAGCCCGTTTTCTTCCTGCATCAGTCAATTTCTTTTAGTTTCGTTTAACTTCCATTTATGAATATTCAGAAATAAAAATAGGAATAAAACGAAATAAAAAGAAAATATTTTTAATAAAAAGAAACTAACAGTTGGTATTATTGATTATGGATATGCTTAAAATATTACTTATATTTAGCCTTTAAATTGTATGAACAGTACAGAGAGACATCAGTTTATTCTTGAGAAATTGCACCAGGAAGGCGACCTGAACGTTATCAACCTTTATAGGGAATTAAAGGTAAGCCGCGTAACCATAAGAAAGGATTTGAAATTGTTGGAAGAAAAAGGTCTCCTTTTCCGTACGCATGGAGGGGCCACCCTGAAAAACCCTTACACAATCGACAGGCCGGTAAATGAAAAAGAGAAATTACAATCTGCCGAAAAGTCCAAAATTGGCGCTGTAGCGGCCCGGCTGATTGATGATAACGATTCCATTATTATCGCTTCCGGCACTACGGTACTGGCGCTTGCCAAAAAAATTCAGAATAAAAAAAACCTCACGGTTATTACGGCTTCCTTAAACGTTGCATTGGAACTATTGCAGCAGCCTGATATTGAAGTACTACAGTTAGGCGGCATTTTGCGCAAAACTTCTTCCTCGGTTACAGGGCCTTATGCGCAAAGCATACTGGCCGATTTTTCATGCACCAAATTATTTTTGGGTGTGGATGGAATTGACCTCGAATTTGGCCTTAGCACCACCAGCGCCATGGAAGCGCATTTAAACAGGCAGATGATTGAAGCTTCTCAAAAGGTAATTGTGCTTTCCGATTCAACGAAATTTGGAAAGAGGGGTTTTGGAAAGATATGCGGGCTTGATAAGGTGGACCGCATTATTACAGATGCCGGTATTTCCGAATATTTTGTGAAGCAGCTTGAAAATCTGGGGATTGAAGTAACGGTGGTTTAAAAGGGATTATCAACCTTAAAAGAAAAGCGTTGCTTGCTGAATAATTTGAATTATGCAGGTAAACTAAACATACATTGTTCACTTATCTTCGTTTCAAAAATTAATTATGAGATCATTACTTGTTTGCCTCGGCTTGTTCATTTGCTTGTTTGCATCAGCGCAGCAAAAAGAAAAATTATTCAACGGGAAAGACCTGACCCGCTGGACTATTCATGGCACCGAAAAATGGTATGCATCCGGCGGAGAATTGATTTGCGAAAGCGGGCCTGATAAACAGTACGGTTATCTCTCCACCAATAAAAATTATAAGAATTTTATACTCACGCTTGAGTTTAAGCAGGAAGCCAATGGGAACAGCGGCGTATTTTTCCGTTCCCATATTCCTGAAGGTGTAACAATAAGTGGCTGGCAGGCCGAAGTAGCACCCGCCGGCCAGCATACCGGTGGTATTTATGAATCTTATGGCCGTGGCTGGCTGATACAACCCAAGGCTGAAGATGAGCAATATTTAAAGCAGGGCGAGTGGAACACTTATAAAATAAAAGTAAATGGCGATGAAGTAACCACATGGTTAAACGGCCACCAGATGTGTTATATAAAAGATGCAAAGATTGGTGAAGGCAATGGCTTTATTGCCTTGCAGATACATGAAGGCGGCGGCATTAAAGTGCGCTGGAGAAATATTGAGGTAGAAGAATTGAAATAATAGTAACAACATCAGGACTGTTACTTAAAGCCATGTCAATATTCAATAAACAATGCGCAATAAAAACCTCTGCGAATTGCTTGCGCATTGTTTATTGGATATTTTAATTAACAATTAAGCCTTGGGTATTAACTACAGGCGTTCCTGTTTTCAATAAGCACAAATAAAAAATGGCATTAGTTTTTGAACCTTTGGCAATACGCAGTATAACATTAAAGAACCGCATTGTGGTATCGCCTATGTGCGAATATTCCAGTGTTGATGGTTTTGCAAACGACTGGCACCTGGTGCATCTCGGCAGTCGCGCCGTTGGTGGCGCCGGATTAGTATTCACAGAAGCTACGGCCGTATCTCCTCAAGGCCGCATCACACCGGATGACCTGGGCATTTGGAAAGATGAGCATATAGAATTTTTAAAACGCATCACCACATTTATTGCAGCCCAGGGCAGCATACCCGGCATACAGCTTGCGCATGCCGGCAGAAAAGCCAGTCATACAAGTCCATGGAAAGGTAACCGGCCTTTAAAATCAGAAGAAAATGCATGGACAACCTTAGCGCCGGGCTCCATAAGTTTTAAAGAAACCGATCCATTGCCAAAAGCAATGACTGCTGCTGATATTGAACAACTGAAAAAAGATTTTCGCGATGCGGCTTTAAGGGCATTGCAGGCCGGTTTTAAAGTGATTGAAATACATGCAGCGCATGGTTATTTATTGAATGAATTTCTTTCGCCGCTCAGCAATAAACGCAATGATGAATATGGAGGATCTTTTGAAAAC
>JAEWJV010000112.1 GCA_023386395.1 Bacteroidota bacterium | reverse complement strand
ACATTATTTTCCTGTGCCATAGTTGAATTGAGCCATTGCAGCCTCGTTTGTTTCCAGGGTTCATTAATACCCGCATCAGCCAGTATTTCATTTTGTATATAAAGATTGATATCAATAGTTGCCGTTTGATCGGCTTCATCTTTAATAACAGCTTTGCCTTTGTACAACCCTGTTGCAATATTCACGGGCACATCAATCAAACACCACATTGGCTGCACTTTTTTGGCGGCTACATTTACTGTAAAATGAATAGGTTTATTATCATAACTTATTCCATCTGTATTAAGGCATGAAATATTCTTTGCAGCAATTTTATTTCCGTTTGACGCCGCTAAATCGCTGAAACTAATTTTTATATTTTGCAAATCTTTCAATGCAAATATGCCCAACTGGTAAGCGAAGTTTTCACCTTTTAAAGCTGTATCAGTAAAGCTTTTTTGAATACTTTTTTCAACCCAGCGTTGCGGCAAATCATTCGTCATTTTTATGGGATGCATCCTGTCTTCAGGAAAAACAATAAATGATTTGTTGTTTGATGATTGAATGATGGTGCTCGTTTCTTTTTGCGTGGCGATAATTTCCATCGGGTAAAAACTGTTGAAAGCATTAACAGATTCAAAGGCCTTAACTGTTGCCTGCGGAATATTGTAGTTGGCATCAACCGTTGTAAGCCACGTTAATGACGCCGTGGTATCAGGCTTTAAATAAACACCTTTCGGGTAATTGCTCCTGCCTTCATTTTTATACGGCATATAGTACACGTAATAATCGCCGGCGCCGGATATTGGTTCAAAATATATATCGCCGCTTTCACGTGTTAGATTATTCAGCTTAACATTTAAAACCCTTTGATTGGTTTTTGCATCCACAACAATTATTCTTTTTTGTTCAGGATGTTCATCCCTTCTCCGCCACTTAACAGAAGCAGCCGCAACATTCCCGATGCCATTAAAGTAAAGAACAACACGATGATTGCCGAGCGAGTCTGCATTCCAGCTATCATTACCATTAATGTACTGAACCGGTTGTGCAAAAACTGAACTGCACGCGAAAAATAAAAAGATAAATATTAAATGCTGTTTCATTGATAATTGAACCTGGATTGGTGATGCAATAAAATTACCTGAATATATGCAGGTTTGCTTTTATCAAACGGTTGCATCATTTTAAAACTCTTTAAGATGTCAGGGAATATTAAAATACGCAAACGGTTGAGTAAACTAAAGCCTGCTTAATTCTCCAGACGTGTTTTTATTTGGTATCTCTTCAAACTTGCACAAACGTTTGAACCATTGAAAGTCGCTTCTAAAAATTATCTTTCAAAAAAATCTGCGCATGAAGCTATTCATCAAAGGCCCTGCAATATTATTTGCGCTGTTGTTTGCAACATACATTAAGGCGCAAACGTATACAGATACTATCCCGCTTGGCGGCAATGCTTATACAACACATTCCGCAGAAATAAAAGATGAAGGCTTAACAAACTGGGCAAGCCCGTTAAGCAATACAAGTATTTATTTCAGCATAAATGTGCCGCAAACATTCGATGTTTCATTGCGATTGCAAACGCACAACGGCCAAAGTGAAATAAGCGTGTCATCAAATAATACAATACTTAAAAAACAAATTGAACATGCTGCACCCGGCATTGTGCATATTGGCAAATTCAATATTGTAAAACCGGGTTATGTTAAGATAGATTTGAAAGGCATTAGCAAAACAGGCAATGTTTATGCCGATGTTTCGGATCTTATTATTCAATATGCAAAACAGGATACCGGACTTGTATATGTGAAGAACGGCAGCTCATTTCATTTTGGCCGAAGAGGCCCTTCGGTGCATTTACGCTATGATGTTCCCGGAAATTTAAAGGATAATATAAGTTGGTTTTATAATGAAATAACTATTCCCGAAGGCAATGATAAATCAGGCTCTTACTTTATGGCTGATGGTTTTGGTGAAGGTTATTTTGGCATGCAGGTAAACAGCGATACCGAAAGAAGAATTTTATTTTCTGTATGGAGCCCTTATGAAACAGATAACCCGGCATCTATTCCTGACAGCATGAAAATTGTTTTAATAAAAAAAGGCGCATCTGTTAATACCAATAATTTTGGCGGCGAAGGTTCCGGCGGGCAAAGCTTTATGCGCTTTAACTGGAAGGCCAGTAATACTTATGGTTTTTTATTGCATGCAGCACCAGACAGCATTCATAACACAACAACATTCACTGCTTATTTTAAAGATGTTGCTGCTGATAAATGGTATTTGATCGCAAGTTTTCAACGGCCACAAACAACAACCTATCTTACACACCTGTATTCTTTTCTTGAAAATTTTATTCCTGAATCCGGTGATGAAACAAGAATGGGTTATTATAAAAATCAATGGATAGCAAATGGCAAAGGTGAATGGCATGAATTAACAGGTGCTGCATTTACGGTTGATGCAACGGCAAAAGGCGGTTATCGAAAAGATTATGCAGGCGGTGTTGATGGCGATAAATTCTTTCTAAAGAATGCTGGTTTCTTTAATGAATTTGTAAGACCATACCAATCTTTTAAACGCAATGCTTCAAACAAAAAATTGATTATTAATTTAACGCAGTTGCCACAACAATGAAAATAAAGTATATGAATTATAAATACTTGTTGTTTCTATCTTTTTTTGTAGTTCTTTTTTTACATCAGTCTTCTGCACAGCAAAAGCCCAACATCATTTTTGTATTAACGGATGATATGGGTTATGCTGATATAGCCTGTTATGGCAACCCGCTTATTAAAACACCTTTCTTAGATGCGATGGCGCATAAAGGTGTGATGGCAACAAACTATGCGGTTACATCACCCATCTGTTCGCCATCAAGGGTTTCATTATTAACGGGCCAGTATTGCGACCGTTCCGATATAACCTATGTTATTGGCCCCGGCGATAAACATGCTGTTCCAGACAGCCAGGTAACCATTGCAGAAATGCTGAAGGCTTCAGGTTATGCAACAGCCTGTGTGGGCAAATGGCATATCGGTGATTATGGAACAGGCTTGCCTAATAAACAAGGCTTTGATTTTTTCTATGGCATGATGTATAGCCACGATTATCGCAGCCCGTATGTAAAAACAGATACCGTAATAAAAATCTTTCGTAATACAACGCCCGAAATTTATAAACCTAACGATAGTGTACTCATCACGAATTATACAAAGGAAAGCATTGGTTTTATTAATCAAAGCGTGAAAGAAAAGAAGCCGTTCTTTTTATATCTCGCTCACAATATGCCGCATTTGCCGGTTGCATTTGCCGCTATGAAAAGCAGGCAGCATCATTCTGCCGGCGGCAGGTTTGGTGATGTGATAGAACAATTGGATGAAGGTATTGCCAAAGTATGGGATGCGGTTATAAAAGCAGGCCAGGCAGATAATACCATCTTTATGTTCAGCAGCGATAACGGCCCCTGGTTAAATACACCGCAGCGTATGTTTGATGATGGTTATACCACTCTGTATGATGTTGGCTCCGCAGGCATCTTCAGGGGATGGAAAGCTACTTCTTATGAAGGCGGCCACCGCGTGCCGTTTATTGTTTACTGGAAAGGCCATACGCTGCAAAATGAAGTGCTTACCTGCCCGTTATCTAACATTGATATTTTGCCAACACTTGCAGAATGGGCGCATACAAAATTGCCGGATCATACCATGGATGGTGAATCAATTTCGAAATGGTTAACGGTAAAGGGTTATAACAAACCACATCGCCCGATATATTATTATAATGTTGTGCTGGAAGGTGTAAAAGATGGCGACTGGAAACTGCGCATCACTCAAAAAGATAATCAGCCTGTGTATGAAATGTATAATCTTTCATGGGATCCTGCTGAAAGGGTAAACCTTTATGATGATGCGGAATATGTTTCGCAAAAAGAACATTTAACGCAGTTGTTTAATGAGTATCCTGTAAGTAAAAAATAAGAATCTGCGCTGCGTATTTTTAAACTTTCGCTGGAAAAATAGGTTCTTGTATTATTGTGAAAACCTGATTGCGTAAAGAATAATAAATATCTATATGAAAAAAAATATTACTGCTGCTTTGTCTTGCTTTTACGATAAAAAATTATGCCCAATCAAAACCCAATATCGTTTACATACTCGCAGATGATTTAGGTTATGGCGATGTTGGATACTACGGACAGCAAAAAATTGAAACACCTAATATTGATGCACTGGCAAAAGAAGGCAAACGTTTTACGCAGCATTATGCCTTCCCGGTTTGCGCGCCGTCAAGGTACTCGTTAATGACAGGCATTAATTCAGGTAAAGCATATATACGCGGTAATGATGAATGGAAGAGCGGGGCGATGTATGGAATTTTAAAGCAATGGAAGCTAACCCATTTCTTGAAGGCCGGTTACCTATACCTGATTCTACATTTACAATTGCTGAACTTTTAAAAGGCACAGGTTATGCCACAGCGCTTGTGGAATGCCTACACTTTGTGAACTGCTGCATATCCCTTCACCAAAAAATATTGATGACATAAGCATACTGCCCGAAATATTAGGTAAAAAGCAGACGCAACAACATTCTTATTTATATTGGGAATATCCTGAATATGGTGGCCAGGTTGCAGTACGCATAGATAACTGGAAAGGTCTGATCTTAAATATCAACAAAGAAAATATGCAATGGCAATTGTTTGACCTGGATAAAGACATACAGGAACAACACGATGTAGCTGCACAGCATACTGATATTATTAAGCAGATGGACGCTATAGTAAGAAAAGAACATCATACGCCTGAAGTAAGCACATTCTTAATGCCGGCCCTTGAAAAGCAATATGGGAATAAAGAAAATTGATTGCTTGCGCTATTACCGCTTTATTTTTAAAAAAGCATAACCTTATTACATGAATAGTAAGCTGGAACATTTTCCTTTTCCTACTTACATTAGCAATATGAAATGTATATCATGTTTTTTCTTTACGCTGATTGTATTACAGTCCTGCGCACAGCCCAATACTGACAATGCTGCTTATATAAAGAACAACTATATTAAAAAAGAATTCCGCATAACTATGCGGGATGGTGTGAAACTTTTCACAGCTATATATATTCCTAAAAATGCTTCGCACTCATATCCAATACTGTTGCAACGCACACCTTACTCTGTTGCTCCGTACGGAGAAGATAACTATAGGAGAAGCCTTGGTCCAAATTCGTTATTCATAAAAGAGCAATACATTTTTGTTTACCAGGATGTGCGAGGCAGGCATTTAAGCGAAGGTGAATTCCAGGAAATGACGCCGGCCATTGACAACAAAAAAGATAATACACAGGTTGATGAAAGCAGCGATACTTACGATACTATTGACTGGCTTTTGAAAAATATTCATAACAATAATGGAAACGTGGGCATTTATGGTATTTCTTATCCCGGCTTTTATGCAACGGCTTCTTTACCAAACGCCCATCCGGCATTAAAAGCAGCATCGCCGCAAGCGCCTGTTACCGATGAGTTTGATGGTGATGATGCCAATCACCGCGGTGCATTTTTCTTAATGGATAATTTTGGCTTCCTGAATTGCTTTGATGCACCAAGAACAGGTCCCCGGCAACGCAATCCGCCTGTTGATTCAACACTTGATATAAAAGATGTGTATGATTTTTATTTGAAGACAGGCGCTTTGCATAACCTGAACGATCTCTATTTTCATAACCAGTCAAAAATCTGGAATGAATACCTGGAGCACTCAACAAAAGATGCATACTGGCAGGCAAGAAATATTCGTGCACATTTGAAAAATATAAAACCCGCAACACTGGTTGTTGGCGGCTGGTTTGATGCGGAAGATATGTTTGGTGCATTAAATACGTATAAAGCTATTGAACAGCAAAATGCAAAAAATGATAACCGTTTGGTGATGGGGCCCTGGACGCATGGTGCATGGGAAAGGCCCGTATGGAGCCGCTTTGCGGGTTATGATTTTGGCGGCGACCTTAATACAAAATACCAGCAACTGGAATTTGATTTTTTTAATTATTACCTGAAAGGCAAAGGCCATTTT
>JAEWJV010000064.1 GCA_023386395.1 Bacteroidota bacterium | reverse complement strand
AACTTAAACAAATAATAGAAAAACTGCTTGAACTTCTTAATTAGGACTGAAGATGAAACACCGGTAGTTGCTTTAGGGAAGCATCAGGCTGGTAACTGATAACGATATTTTTTATCAACGTAAAACTTTAAAAAGAGAAGACGTTTATAGAGAGGGATTTACCGCAGGCATTAAGATGCGGGCATCAAATACCTGCTCAAAATTTTTAACCAGCTTTTCTTTCACGTCATTCATATCAACGGCATATCCAAGTTCTTTTTGCATGGAAGTTACCTGCTTATCCTGTATGCCGCAAGGTGTAATAAAATTGAAATAATTAAGATCGACATTTACATTTAGAGCAAAGCCATGCATGGTAATCCAGCGGCTGCAGCGAATGCCCATTGCACAAATTTTTCTTTCCTTTCCCCTGATGGTTGCATCAAGCCAAACGCCGGTTTCACCTTTACTCCTCTCCCCTTTAAGGCCATATTCGCCAATAGTTAAAATAATTACTTCTTCAAGGCTGCGCAGGTACCAGCCAAGATCAGTTTTATAATTATCCAGGTCTAAAACCGGATAACCTACAAGTTGCTCCGGCCCGTGAAAAGTAATATCCCCTCCCCTGTTTATATGAAAAAATTCAATGCCTCTTGCTGCAAGCATCTGATCATTGATGAGCAGGTTTTTCTCCTTCCCGTTTTTCCCTAATGTATAAACGGGGTTATGTTCAACAAACAGTAAATAATCAGGCTGGTTTAAATTTTCCTGCTTTGCTTTTATTTTTTGCTGAAGTAATTCCTCCTGGTAATCCCAGGTTTGCTTATAAGGACGGCGGCCTAAATCCTGCAAAATAATTTCACGCATGCCGCAAAATTACGATAAGTGATGAAGCAACTTATTTTTGCAGCCATGAACAATGATGAAGAGGTTATAAAAGAAGAGCCCGCAGAAGAATTATATGAGCGCAAAACATTTAAAGTAGATGCCGGCCAGGAGCCTTTGCGCATTGACAAATGGGTGCAGCAGCGCATTGAAAATGCCAGCCGCAATAAAGTGCAGCAGGCAATTGATGCGGCTTTTTTAACGGTAAATGGTAAACCTGTAAAAAGTAATTATAAAGTAAAGCCAGGCGATCATATTCTTTTAATGAGCCTGATAAACCCTGACTACACAGAAGTTAAGGCTGAAAATATTCCTTTGAATATTGTGTATGAAGATGATGATGTAATGGTGTTGAACAAGCCGCCAAATATGGTTGTGCATCCGGGTGTTGGTAATTATACAGGCACATTATTGAATGGTATTGCTTATTATTTGCTGCAGCAAAAACCAGGTATAACAGAAGATGATTTGCCAAGGTATGGCCTCGTTCATCGAATTGATAAAAATACAACCGGTTTAATTGCGCTTGCCAAAACCGCCGAAGCTGCGGCACATCTTGCCAAACAGTTCTTCAATCATACGGTTTCCAGGAAATATACTGCTGTGGTTTGGGGAAACATAGAAAACGATGAAGGCACTGTTGTGGCCCATGTAGGCAGGCATTTACGCCATCGGAAAATGTTTGATGCTTATCCCGAAGGCGATCATGGAAAGCATGCCATTACCCATTATAAAGTGATAGAAAGGTTTAATTACGTAACTGAAGTTGAATGCAGGCTTGAAACCGGGAGAACACACCAGATACGTGTGCACATGAAACATATCGGCCACACTTTATTTAACGATAGGGAATATGGCGGCGATAAAATTTTAAAAGGAACAATCTATACCAAATACAAACAGTTTGTGGAAAACTGTTTTGAAATTTGTCCGCGTGTAGCCCTGCATGCGGCCACACTGGGTTTCGTTCATCCCAAAACAAATAAGGAATTATTTTTTGAAGCGCCGCTGCCCGATGACATGCGGCTGCTGATTGAGAAATGGAGAAGCTATACAAACAAAAAATAACCGGCAAAAACAGTGTTCAACATAGTTTGTTGCCAGTAATTGTTATTTATAAATGGTTGTCAAACTATTTTGCATCCAGTTGTTTCAGGTATTCATAAATATCTTTCCAGCCGGTAGTTTCAAGCGCCAGTGCTGATGCGCGCAGCACTTCAACCGTATCGGTTATTTCCTTCATACCAAGGCCTTCATTGCGATGTATCCAAAGACATTTGCAGCCCATGTTTTTTGCCAGCTGTACATCGGTTATCCTGTCGCCAATAACAAAAGAATTGGGCACATCATAATTGAGATCGTCCAGGTAATGCTTTATTAAACCAATACGCGGTTTGCGGTTTGGCGATTTTTCATGCTTGAAAGAAGGATCAAAATATACAGCGCTGAAATGGATGCCCTCATTTTCAAAACTCTTCATTATAAAATCCTGTATCGGTTGAAAATGGCTGTATGGAAATGATTCTGTGCCCAAACCATCCTGGTTACTTACAATTACCAGCTCATAATCCAATTCTGTTGCAATCAGGTTAAGATATTTAAATACATACGGGAAAAACTGCAGCTTGTCCCAGCTATCAATATTGCCCCCTTTGGGTTCAATAATTAACGTACCATCGCGGTCGATAAATAAAAGTTTCTTTGCCATGGCTGCAATAATACTTTAAGTTGAAGAATCACAGAAATACAAATCTCACCTGTATATAAAAACATTGCTTATTTTTAAAAATCTTATTATCTAACGAAATTACCATGAACAATTCAAGAAGGAATTTTATAAAACAAAGCACTTTTACAATGGCAGCACTTTCATTGTCGAAAACCAAATCTTTTGCGTCTGCCTTTGCTGCAGATCATATTACAGGCGTTCAGTTGTATTCTGTGAGGGATGATATGGGCAAAGACCCGGCAGGCACTTTAAAACAGTTAGCAGCCATGGGTTATGAATATGTAGAACACGCCAATTACAAGAACAGGAAATTTTATGGATACACCGCGCCGGAATTTAAAAAGCTTTTAGATGATCTCGGTTTGAAAATGCGTAGCGGCCACACGGTTATGACCGCAGCACATTG
>JAEWJV010000041.1 GCA_023386395.1 Bacteroidota bacterium | reverse complement strand
TAGGCGGTTGTTTGCGTGCTGTACCAATTATCCTGCGATAATTTTGAAGCAACTGTTTTCACTAATTGATTAGCTTCTGCATTGCGTTTCATCAATACCAGTGTTTCCAGCACCATAGCCTGGTCGCGCAAATCGCTGCCATATGTATAACCGGGGTTTTTTCTTTCAGGAAATGAAGTAGGTAAACCGCTTATTAATTGCAATGCAACCTTTGTTTGCCCCACTAACTGGTAAGCGGCTGCTAATCTCCACTTCCCTTCAGGCGTTAAGAATTTCCATTCTTTTAAACGGTTCATGGCGCCAAGTTCGGGCGAGCCTGCTAATGCTAATAAATATAAACGATATGATTGCATCAGATCAGTTCCATACCATGGCGCTGATGTTACATTCCATGCAAGCGCTTTGCTGCGTTCATATTGCTTCCATTGCTGCAGCATGCTTTGCGAAATATTATAGCCTTTCGATTGTGCAATCAATAAGAAATGCCCTGTATAATTACTGCCCCACTCATCACTGCTGCTGCCGTTTGGCCAGTAACTAAATCCACCATCACTCTGCTGAAAATTATTATAACGCTGAAGAACCAGTTTTATATTCCGGTCAACTTCTGCTTTTTGTTTATCGCTCAAATCCATCAACTGGTTTAATACCAGTTGAGGAAAAACAGCCGACGTTGTTTGTTCAATGCAGCCATGCGGATACGTGATTAAATAAGTTAACCTTTTTTGCAAATCCATTGCAGGAATGCTTGATATTTCCAGCGTGGCTTTACTGCTTTGCGCGTCGCCAATCATTGCCACAGTTGAATTCCAGTTTTGTCCCGGCTGTAATGTGGTTTCCGTAACCTGTGTTGTATAAGGATTAGGGTTTCTTACATCAATCTCTGTTTGATAAACCGCCTGTTCGCCGCCGCTTGCTGCAACAATTTTTATATCGCCGATGCCTGTTGCATTATTCACCTTCGCAATAAAATAAGTTTGCTGTTCTCCCGGCTTGTCAAAGCTGATGGTTTGATTGCCGGTTGCCGTTATGTAAGGGTTTGACTGAATGCTTAATGAAACGTTTTTAATATTGCTATTGGTTGCAAAAACCGTAACAGGAATTTTCACTTCTTCACCCGGGCCAAGCACTCTTGGCAGTGTTGGCAATATCATCAATGGTTTCTTTACAGTAACATCTTTATCAGCATAACCATAGGCATCATCGCCTGCTGCAATTACCATAGCATGCACACTGCCCATGTAAGAAGGCAAAACAAAACTGTGCGTTTTGCTTCCGCCTTTTAAGGTGAATGGCCCCATAAATTCAACAACAGGTTTAAAGCGGTTGGCACGTCTTGTATTGCTGGCAATCTCTGCTTCTGCATCGCCGCCAATGGTAAGTATGCGCTGAATTTGCGAGCCAAATGCACCAATCACATCGTCATATAAATCCCAGGTTTTCACGCCCAATGCTTCACGCGCATAAAATGCATCATGCGGATTGGGTGTTTTAAAATGAGTAAGATCAAGCAGGCCGTTATCCACCAAGGCAATTACATAGGTCATCTTTTTATTGGATGTTTCAGAAACGGTGATGGTATTCTTTACTTCAGGACGAATAATATCAGCCATTTTAATAACAGGTTTTAAAACCGTATTCTTATCATCAATCATAACGGGCAGAACGCCATACATTCTTATCGGCAGATCGTTTACCGTTTGTGCATGCGGCTGAATGAGACTCACATTTACATATACATTAGGACTGTACGCTGCCTCTGCTTTAAAAGAAAATTTTGTTTGGCTTTGTTCTGTATTCATCCAATATGTTTTCAGCACTTTGCTGCCGCTTTCAATGCTTATCAATGCACGCCCGCCTTTGCCGGAAGGAATGGTTAAGTTCACATCATCGCCCACATTGTATTTCTCTTTATCTGAAGTGAAAGAAAGCATAGCTGCCGCAGAAGGATCGTTGCCGCCGGCGCGGGTTTGCCAGCTATAATCATCCACAAAAAATGTGCTGCCGGTTATATGGCCGCTGCGCATATCTTTTATTAATATCAAATACCTTCCCCAATTATCTTCATCCATTTTTATATCGTAAAAACCTTTGCCATCCGTTAGTTGAACCGTATCTTTTTTTATAAACTTATTGTATTCATTCTGCGTAAAATTGGAGAGGTCATCATTTTCATCCCACCACCAGCGCCATTGAATTTTATACAATTGAACCTGTACAGATGAACTGCCCTGTAAAAATTTTCCTTTTGTATCCACATCAACAATATTGAAACGATGGCTTTGGTCTGATTGCAAGAAGCCCCAGGTTTTATCACCTTCAGGCACCTGCACGCCCACATAAGATGAATATGGATTAAAAGGCATAGAGAAATTATCAATACTGAAATTGCCACCGGGCTCAAATACTTTAACAACGAGATTCGTCAATAATTGTCCAGGCGCATCTTCGCCTGCTGCAAATGTTGGATTAACAGCCGCTGTTCCGTCAGCACTTAATGTACCATCATAAATAGTTTTGGATTGTGATGTAAAATTTGATGTTGGATTATCAAACACATAATTATCCAGCTTTGGAAATTTTGTTTTCTTTTTATACAACTGCGCATCCACCCTTGCTTTTAAATTTTGTGCCGTTGCACCAAACAACCATTTTGCAGTAAGTGTTCCGTTAACAGTAGTATTTTTTCCGAGCGCATCAATGTTGCCAAAATCAAGATTGATTTTTAAACGATTCGGCATCACCGTTTCAATCTTCAGCTTCTTTTCAAATGCAGCGCCACCAGCTTTTACACGGCATATCCAGTTACCCGTTGGCGCATCGGCATCGGTTGCCGTTCTGAAAACATTGAAACCATCAGCAGCATTTGTTTGCACAATACGTTTGTATAATTGACCCCGTGGCGAAATCATCTCCATCTCCAAAGGATAATCATCCGGCAGAGGATTATTTTTATCATTGATGATGCAACTTAAAAACAAACTATCGCCGGGCCGCCAAACACCGCGTTCACCAAAGATGTAACCTTTAATTCCATTCTTCACTTCATCACCGCCAACATCAAAACGGCTTAATGGCAAACTGCTGCCGTCATCTAATTTTAGATATCCTGACTGGCTGCCTTGTTTGGCAATCAATAAAAAGGGTTTACGTTTTAATTCAATCATTGCAAGCCCATCACCATCGCTGCTTGCTTTTGCAATTATTTGTTGCTGGTAATCGAGTACCTGCAGCTCAACATTTTTCATGGGTTCTGTTGAGATGAGATCATTCACTGCAACAAATAAATTTTTATTGGTTGAATACTTTGCCGTTAAACCAATATTACTTGCTAAAATATTCCTTGTTGCAAATTTTTCTTTGCTGTAATAAGAACTGAAGCAGGGATTGTTTCTTTGGCGCCAGTTATAACCATAAGGATAATAATTATCGTAACGGTTCCAGAAATCTTCATTATCATCCAGCGCATACTCATTGCTTGCATTATAATAACCCCACTCATCATCTTCCTCTTTTTTTAAGCTGTCGCAGGTATATAAAGAGTAATCAGGGCGAAAGCCAATTGTAACGCGGTAGATAGCGCCGGGCTCTGCGCGAATGAATTTATCAAGATCAAGCGAAAATGCATTTTTATGATGAAGGTTGAGTGATTTATCATCATCCAGTCTCAAGGTTGCTTCTTTTATTGGACTACCAACGCGGCGTAGGTCCTGTTCGCCATTCATGTCGTTTACCTGAAGGAACTGGGCAATATTATTTTCATAAACTTTGATAATGGAAACATCAATTGCTTTTAAATTGATGGCTTCAAATGGCAGCACCAGTTTGCCGGTGCTGTTGGGCAAAATATTGCCCTTGCGTTTAATCGTTACATGCGGCAACCTGTTTTCAAAAAATACATTCGATAAATAATTTTTCTGCAGTTTATCGCCGCTTATATTTTCAATGCCCGGCAAAACATTTACAGTGTGATTGCCATCCAGGTCATCGTTTGCATACACTTTTACTTCGCTGCCTAAAATGGTGAAGGCTGGGTTTTCAACATTGTTGATTGTTATCAAACCATTCAAATCCTGGCCAGCAGAAATGGGGTCGCTAAACTGCACCAATGCGTATTGTTCATCTTCTTCCGAAGCACGCACATCCAGTAATTTAAAGTCGCCCAAGGCAGGCACTTCAATTTCCTTATCGCCCTGTTGCTTGCTGTTAATGGCTTCGCCTTTCCATTGCAGCAATAACTTTTGGGCATTGTTTGAACGTGGAATATTATTAAGTGCAAATTGATGTTCTTTTGCGGACTCATTATGCTGCCAGGTAACAGGTATTGCTTTACCCGCAATGGAAGCCGTTAATAATTTTTCAATGTTGGCCGAAGTTTCCACATCTGCCGTTAAGATTTTTCCCGATAAATCCATCGAAGTTTTATTGTTGCTGCGGAGCCCATATTCATTCACTTCAAATGATGGTTTTACAACCTGCACATTAAATTTAAAATCATCAAACCTTGAAGGCACTTTTATTACATTACCAAGTTTAAAATTCACTTCATACAGCTGATCGGGTGTAAGGTCATTGCCGGGTTTAAATTCTATGGTGCGGGCATCAATCCAGTAAGCTTTACCATCAACCGAGGGAGAAAAAGAAAAAAGGTTTTCCTTTACCTCTTCATTCAAAGTATGTGTTGTTGATACATCAGCAGCCAGTTGTATCCTGACTGTATTTTTCTTTGATATAACACCTGAAGTATAAGCATCAATATACTGGCTAAATGCGGGATCAACGTCTATAAGCTTTGGTGTGGTTTTGCAGGATAACAGCATAACCGTTAACCATAAAACCAAATAACAAACGTTTGGTGCCAAGATTATTTTATTCATACTGCAGGTTTAAGAAATGTATTCATTCTAATGATCGTTATACTCCATCTAAATTAAAAGAAGCGGTGTAATTATAAAAAGAAAATGTTTGTTAACTGTTGCAGTAATGCCAGCAACTGATAACTGATGTATGATTCTGTAAATCAGCTCCGCCGTTGAAACACTGATAATGCCGCATCTCCATAAGCCTTTCTACCTTTCTGCCTAAAAATCTATCTTTCAAAAAAAATATAAAATGAGAACAATTATTTCAGCTTTGTTGCTGTTGGTGGTAATACCGGCAATAAGCTTTGCCCAGAAAACAGTAAGTGCAGCATCGATAATTGAAAGCATCAACAATAATCAGCCTGTATCAATAAAAGATGCTGAAATTACAGGCCCGATCGATTTTACAAACCTTAATAATAAGAAGCTTGAAAGAACCAATTCAAACGATAAAACATATATCAGCGCGATTAATGTTCCGGTTACTTTCAGCAATTGTAAGTTCACGGGCAAAGTGATAGGCTATTATAATCCTGATAATGGTAAATCTTTTATAAACAACAGCACTGTATATAATGCCAACTTTAATGCAGATGTAAATTTTGAGAACTGCAGTTTCCAGGACGATGTTTCTTTTAAATATTCTGTATTCAATAACAAAACATCTTTTGCGGGCAGCCGCTTTAATGAAGAAGCAGAATTTAAATATACCAGCTTTAAAAACGGGCCTGTTTTTAAATCCGTAATATTTAAGGAAGAAGCTATTTTTAAATATGTTGATTTTACTGCAAATTTTGATTTCAGCAATACTGTGTTTGAAGGCGATGCGGATTTTAAGTACGCACAGTTTAAGCACGCAGGCAGTTTTGCAGGTGCATCATTTAAAGACGATGCAGATTTTAAATATGCGGCATTTGTGAGTGCTGTTAATTTAAAAGGCGCAAGTTTTTCGGGCTCAAACGATTTTAAATATACAACGCTTGATAACCATCAAACAAACATGCATGAGCTTGTAAACAAGTAATCTTTACCAGCATATTTATAAAATAAAAGGGTAAGCAAAAGCTTACCCTTTTTGTATGCAATAATAATATAACCTTAATTATTTCCTGCTTTAGACTGCTGCTCTTTAATGGAAGCTTCGTCGCCCACCATTATAATGGCCATTTTATCTGTTGGTAAATATTTCTCTGTAAGATCAGCAACCTGTTGTGGCGTAACAGCATAAATATTTTTAACGCGGTTGGTTAAATAGCTGTCATCCAATCCATATAAATCAAGAAAATTCAACTGGCTTATAATGCCGGTTGGTGTTGAATTTTGTAACACAAATATGCCGGCTGTATAGCGCTGAATGCCGCCAAGCTCATCGGCAGAAGGGGCTTCATTTTGCAGGCGCACAACTTCTTTTTTTATTTCAGTGATGGCATCAATGGTATGTTCGCTGGTTATGTCTGCCGCTTCATACCAAACCGCGCCGGAAGGATGAGACGATATAGAACTGGATGGTGAATAAGTATATCCTTTATTCTCCCTTATATTACTTGTAATTCTTGAAGCAAAAGAACCGCCAAGCAAAGAATTCATTATCGTCAATGGCAGGTAATCTGGATTTTTGGGATTGATTACCGGCAAGCCAATGATCACCGTTGTTTGAGGTGCGCCCTTACGGTCGATAATAATGCTTGAATTGGCTGATGTATTCGGTGTTATTGAAGGATAAGCAGCTTCAGGACCGGTTTTCCATTTGCTGAAGCTTGCCGATGCAGCTTTTGTTGTAGCGGCTTCATCAAATTTTCCGGCAACATATAACACAGAGCGTTTTGCGCCAAGGTTATCGTTATAAAATTTCTTAACGTCTTCAATGGTATAACTGTCCAGCATAGCTTCTGTTGGATACAATATTCCATAAGGCGTATCGCCCCATATTACATTAAAGAATTTTTCCTGTGCAATAGACTGCGGCACACTTTTATTTAATGCTAGCTGGCGTTTTAAATCAGCTTTTAAACGATCAATTTCACTTGCAGGCAGCAAGGGATTAATAGCAACATCAGCAACAAGCTTTACCAGGTCGGGCGCATATTCAGATAACGCAGAACCATAAATTGTGAACTGATCAGAGCCAACACTCACACCAACCTGGCCTCCCATGCCGGCAGCCTTTTTAGCAAGCGCTGTAGCGCTGAGCGATGTTGTGCCTTCATTCATTAACCTCCCCAATAAATCTGAAAGCCAAACCTGGTTGGCGGCTTCCTGCACATTGCCCGTTTTAATAATAAGGCTTACATATACTTTTGGCAAAGAGCCGTATTCAACCATTGTAGTGCGCATGCCGTTAGGTAATGTATTTTGTTTTTTAGATGGCAATACAAAATCTTTTGGCGTGCCCCCTTCCGGCGGTGTTTGCTTTTGCGCTTTTGATGTAAATGCAACGCTGCATAAAAGCGTTGCGGATAACATATATAATGCAATTTTTTTCATCTCTTATTTTTTTAAGCTAATGATGGGTTCATGTTTATTTACCGGCTTTCGGATCAACAATTAAAATAGTCCTGTTGGTTGAACGCAGGTATTCCTGTGCGGTTTTCTTTATTAATTCAGGCGTAACCTTTTTAAATTCTTCTTCCAGCGAATTGATGCGGTTTGGATTATCATCAAACAATGCAAACGATGCCAGCAGGTCAACTTTTCCAATACCAAACTGCCCGCCCAAAGCATCATATAAATCAGAACGCATTTTAACCAATGCAAGATCCAGGTCAGCCTGCGTAATTTTTGAAACATCATTTACCGCCTTATCAAACTGCGCAACGATTGAATCTGCTTTCACCGTTGAGTCATAAATACAATCAGCCATCCAAACCATCGGACCGTTATAGTTATACATGTTTCCGAGATAATTTATCCCGCCGCTTATGCTTGAAGTATAACCTTTATCCTGCACAAGGTATTGATACAGCTTGCTGTCTTTTCCCTGCAGCAACATTTGATCAATCAATCCCATTGCATAATATTCCGGTGTGTTCCTGCCGGGCATTTTATAAGCAACCGCAATAGCAGGCTTATTGGCAAGTTTGTCTTCCTTTACAAATCGTTGTTCCTGTTCCTGCTTCGGTTCGCTGATGTCGGGTTTTGGAGGCAATGTGGCTGATGGAATAGCCGCAAAATACTGGTCTATCCACTTCTTTGCTTCAGCAGGTTCAAAATCGCCCACCATAACTATTACAGCATTGTTGGGCGCATAATACGTTTTAAAAAAGCTTTGAACATCATCAAGATTAGCCGAATCAAGGTCTTTCAGATCGCCATAAAAATTATGTGCATTATACCAGTTCTTATTCGCATACTGTGGCATATCTAACCAGGGAAACCCGCCATAAGGCTGGTTAAGCACATTCACCTTCACTTCATTCTTTACAACGCCCTGCTGATTGGTTAAGTTATCCTGTGTAATGGCAAGGCCTTTCATGCGGTCGGATTCAGCCCATAAACCGGTTTCAAGTTTATGCGCAGGCAGCACTTCAAAATAATTGGTAAAATCAAAACGGGTGGAACCATTTAATATGCCGCCGTTTTGCTGTACCAGTTTTATAAATTCCATCTTGCCAAGATTCTGCGAACCCTGGAACATCATGTGCTCAAACAAATGCGCAAAACCGGTGCGGTCTTTTGGTTCAATTCGAAAGCCAATGTTGTAATAAACGCCGATATCAACAATGGGCGCAGTTTTGTCGGGCGACAAAACAACCTTTAAACCATTTTTAAGTTTATAATATTCAACCGGCACTTTTAACTGTTGCGCCATTAATTGGGTACACCATGCTGATAACAACAGCACTACCAGCAAAGCTTTGAAATAGTAATCTTTTCTCATGAAATGAATTTTACAAAGCGCCCAATATAAGCGTTTATACGTATCCGGAAAGCAAATATGGATATTCGGTAAAAGTTTTTGATGTGCAGCAGTGGCTGATAACTTTATCTTTATGGCATGACAAGTTTATCGCAAATATTTGAACATAAAATTGTGGCCATTTTGCGCGGCATGCCGCCGGCAGAAATAACAAACATTGCAAACGCCTTATATGATGGTGGTATCCGCCTGCTGGAAATTACTTTAAATTCTGATAATGCCTTGCCTGCCATTGAACAGTTGAACCATGAATTCAAAAACAAAATGCTTATTGGCGCAGGCACCGTAATTAATGAAAAGGATGCGAAAAATGCTATTGCGGCAGGCGCTGCATTTCTTATTTCGCCATCACTTGATACGCAGGTAATTAAAGCAGCAAAAGATGCAGGCATCATAAGCATTCCCGGTGCATTTACGCCAACAGAAATTGTGGCTGCACATAAAAACGGCGCAGATATCATTAAAATATTTCCCTGCCTTAATGCAGATTATGTGAAGAATATATTAGCGCCACTCAATTTTATAAAGGTTATGCCAACCGGTGGCATTGATGCATCAAACATTCAAACATTTGCTAAAACCGGCGCGGTGGCTTTTGGTATAGGAAGCGCTTTGGTGAGTAGTAAAACCACGGTTAATAAAGCATATCTTGAAACAATAACGGCAAAAGCAAAACAACTGGTTGCAGCGTTGCAAGCTTAAATGTGCTGTTATGCTTTGCATAACATGATCATTAATTTGGGTACCGGCAGTTGTATTTCAATTTAACTGCCGTTGCGTCGCAACACTTGTACAGTTAATACATTATTCAGCAATAAATCAGGTTCGAATAAATATGCAAATCTTTTTAAGCTGCGATTGGGGAACAAGTTCATTCCGGCTGCGTTTAATTGATGCCGCAACAAAAACAGTATTGGCTGAAACGCTCACGCAGCAAGGCATTTCAGCGACTTACGATGCATGGAAAGCGCAACAAAGAACCGACAGGCTTTCGTTTTACAGTAACTATATCAATGAACAAATTCAACAGATCTCTCAACAAACGGACAAATATTTAAACAATATACCTTTAATAATTGCAGGCATGGCATCTTCTGCTATCGGCATGAAAGAATTGCCTTATCAAAAAATTCCGTTCGTTATTCGTCCACAAAATTTATTGACTGATATTATTGCAAGCTCACCATCTTTTCCGCATAAAACAATACTGGTTTCAGGCGCCTGTTCAGCCGCAGATGTAATGCGCGGCGAAGAAACAATCCTTGCAGGCTGCGCCATAAATTCATCATTCAATAAACAATTATTTATATTACCAGGCACACACTCCAAACATATACTGGTAGAAAATAAAATGCTGGCCGAAATTAAAACCTATATGACCGGCGAGTTGTTTCAACTGCTTTCCACAAAAAGTATCTTATCAAATTCAGTTGAACAGGAAAATACAAATACAAAGGCGAATGATATTTTTTTAAAGGGCGTAAGCGATGCAACTGCATCATCTTTCTTAAATAATATTTTTAATGTTCGCATCAATACATTGTTCAATACCATGGACAAAAAAGAAAACTATTATTATTTAAGCGGCCTGCTTATAGGCGAAGAATTAAAACAGGTTTTAAACGAAAATGTGGAAGCAGTAACCATTGTTTCATCGGGAAATTTATTACAGTTATACCATGCAGCCCTATCAGCATTAAATAAAAATTTCACGGTATTAACGGAAGATGCTGACAAAGCATTAATACATGCGCAAACGGTTTTATTTAATCACTATCAATAAATTTAAAGTTGAAATTGCTATTATGAAAAGATTTATACCTGCATTGCTGCTGTATATTTTAATTAACGCATGCAGCGAAAACACACATCAGTCACCAGCCCAAAATCCGGATACGGCAATTGGAAAAATAGAAATTTTTGATGCGGCTGCCCTGCAGGCAATTGACAGCAATGCGGCCATTGAAATAATCGGCAAAGGTTATACCTGGAGCGAAGGCCCTGTTTGGGTTCCGGCTAAACAAATGCTGCTGTTTTCCGATGTAATTGAGAATAAAATTTATCAATGGAAAGAAGGCGATACGGCAGCATTATATTTAAAGCCTTCCGGTTATACAGGTTCCGTAAAACGCATTGGCGGAGAGGACGGCTCCAATGGTTTAACGTTAGATAAAAATGGCAACCTGTTATTATGCCAGTCGGGCAACAGGCAGGTTGTGAAATTGAATTCAGGCTTAGAGGCGCCGCAACCTGAATTCACAGTGCTTGCAGCTAACTATAACGGCAAAAAGTTTAACAGCCCGAATGATCTTGTTACAGACAGTCATAATAATATTTATTTTACCGACCCGGTTTATGGCTTGCCGCAGCGCGACAATGATTCAACAAGGGAATTAAATTTTGAGGGCGTTTACAAAATAATGGCTGATGGCAAATTATCGTTATTAATTGATTCCATTAAAAAACCAAACGGTATTGCATTATCCAACGATGAGAAAACTTTATACATTGCCAGCAGCGATGATGAGCATCCAAAATGGTATGCGTATAATCTTGATGAAAATGGTAATTTTAAAAACGGCCGCGTCCTCCTGGATGCAACTGTAATGAAAACAAATGCAACCGTGAAGCAAGGCGCCGATGGTTTTAAAATAGATAAACATGGAAACATTTTCAGCGCTGGCCCCGATGGCATTAACATCATTTCTCCCGAAGGGAAATTGATTGGTTTAATTAAAGTGTATAGCAGGCAAACATCCAACTGCTCTTTTAATGAAACAAAGGATGTTTTATTTGTAACAGCCGATGATGTGGTAATGAAAATAAAGCTGCATTAATTAAAAGCCTTTACCATAACTACAACAGCCGGGAAGCATTTTTCTGATTTTTCAGATAGCATTATACAATAT
>JAEWJV010000662.1 GCA_023386395.1 Bacteroidota bacterium | reverse complement strand
ATATACGGATATGGCCAAGCGACCGCGTTCGCGATATAACCATCATTGCTGCCGTAGCTGGTTTTGCAGGTGCAAAGATTTTCGATAACCTCGAAAACTGGGACCGTTTTATACAGGATCCTATTGGTAATTTGTTTTCTGCAAGCGGCCTTACTTTTTATGGCGGTTTAATTGTGGCTTCGCTTGCACTACTATATTATTTCAGAAAAAATAAAATAAGTTTTATAAATGTTGCAGATGCCTGTGCGCCGGGTTTAATGTTTGCCTATGGCTCGGGCAGGATAGGTTGCCAGGTTGCCGGCGATGGCGACTGGGGTATTATAAACAGCGCTTTTGTGAGCAATGCAGAAGGCGGTGTTCAATTAGCAAGTTCATCTACCGAATTTCAAAAGGTACTAACGGATAATGCACAATATTACACAAGCCAGTTCGGCTCGCTTAGTGAGGTGCAACATGCGGCAGTAAAGCCTTTCCTCGGTTTACCTGACTGGCTTTTTGCCTATACTTACCCGCATAACGTAAACAGCGAAGGTATCCCCATTTTTGGGTGTACCTGGGATAATTACTGCAACCATTTGCCACTGCCTGTTTTTCCCACACCCATTTATGAAATTATAGCTTGCCTTTTATTATTTGCTTTTTTATGGTCGATAAGAAAGAGAATTAAAATGCCGGGCAGGCTGTTTGCTATCTATCTTTTTGTAAATGGCATTGAGCGTTTTTTGGTGGAACATATCCGCGTGAATACAAAATATCATTTTCTCGGCATCAATCCCACACAGGCTGAAATAATTTCGCTTGGTTTAATTATAGCAGGGGTTGCCTTATATATATTGGCGCCTAAATTGAAAGCTTCAAGGCAACTGGCGGCGAATAGTAACACAACTTCTTAAAACGGTCTAAAATATTTTTTCTATTTCAACAGCCTTGCGCTGGGTGATAAGTTTATCTATGATCTTCTTATCCTCATTGCTAATATCGAGCTGGCCTGCGATCCTGGAAAGCAATCCATCTTCCTCGGCCGTTAATTGCTGATCGCTTAAACATAATTCAATGCAATAAGAATATAGCGCCAGGCTTTGCACGGGATTTATAAGCTTTAATAAATATTGCAGGTATTCGTTTTCATCGCCCATCGTTTCTTTGTAGGATTTGTAATGTATCAGCTCTTCTCTAAAATCCAGGTCTTTATGAATTTGCAGGTCAACGAATCTGGAAGCCACCGTATTTACTTCTTCCTGTGTAAAATTTCCATCTTTGAAACAGCAATGTAAAAACAAATGGCAAATAGCTTCATCCTGTGTTGTAATGTAATCTTCGTACATAAAAATGTTTTGTAGGTTCAATCAACTTTAATGCCGATAAGTAATATCAATAGTGAATCATCCAACGTGAAAACACGGAATTCAATTATTGTTATTAATATATTGTTTTTAAATTTCTTATAATATTCGTTTTGGAACAAATGATACAGTTAAAAGTCATCTTCAATTTGCTATTCATGTTTGGCGATTCACGATTCACTAAATTTGCCGCATGCATTATGTATCTGCAGAAGGAATAACGAAAAGTTTTGGCGCCGGCGATCTTTTTAAAAACATTTCATTTCATATATCAGAAGGTGATAAGATCGCCTTAATTGCCCGTAATGGCTTTGGCAAAAGCACTTTGCTTAAGATTCTTGCCGGCAAGGAAACCGTGGATGATGGAGAGGTTTGGATAAACAAAGATGTAACCGTTGCCTTATTTGAACAGGAACCAAAATTCGATGAAAATAAAACGGTGCTCGAAAATATTTTTCATTCCAATCATCCAATCATTGCTGCCATAAAAGAATATGAAAACGCCATAGAGCTTAATGATGAAAAAATCTTATCATCTGCATTGATTAAAATGGATGAACTGAATGCCTGGGAATTTGAAAGCAGTGTAAAACAAATTTTAGGCAAGCTCAATATTTATCATCTTCAATCCAATATCAGCGAACTAAGCGGCGGCCAGAGAAAACGCATTGCACTCGCTCAAACGCTTATTGATATTGGTTTTGAACACAAGCATACTTTGCTGATAATGGACGAGCCAACCAATCATCTCGATATAGAAATGGTTGAATGGCTTGAACATTATTTAAGCCAGCAGCATGTAACCTTATTGCTGGTTACGCACGACCGTTATTTTTTAGATGCTGTGTGCAATGAAATATGGGAAATTGATAATACAAGATTATATACATACAAAGGCGACTATGAAAATTATTTAGAGAAGAAAGCAGCGCGTATAGAAAATGAGCAGTCGAACATTGATAAGGCAAGAAATTTATACAGAAGAGAATTGGAATGGATGCGCAAGCAGCCCAAAGCACGCACTACAAAATCTAAAAGCCGCATAGATGCATTTGCTGAAACAGAACAAAAGGCTAAACAAAAAATTGTGGATGCCCAATTGCAACTGCAAATGAAAATGAGCAGGCTCGGCGGCAAGATCGCTGAAATGAAGAAAGTTTATAAATCGTACGGCGATAAAGTTATTCTTAAGGGCTTTGATTATACGTTTAACAAAGGCGAACGTATCGGGATTATTGGTAAGAATGGTGTTGGTAAATCGACATTTATCAATATCCTGCAAGGCATTGAAC
>JAEWJV010000642.1 GCA_023386395.1 Bacteroidota bacterium | reverse complement strand
CAGTTGGTTTTACAACATCATTGCCCATAGAAGCAGCAGATAGTTTTATTGATTTTGAAATACCTGTTCCGGAACCAACAGGTCATGACCTGCTGGTAAAAATTAAAGCGGTTAGCGTGAACCCGGTTGATTTTAAAATAAGACAGAATAGTGCCAAAGACAAAGTGCTTGATGCGCCAAAGATAATTGGCTGGGATGCTTCGGGTATTGTAGAAGCTGTTGGGAATGATGTTACGTTATTTAAGAAAGGTGATGAAGTGTACTATGCAGGTGATATTAATAAGCCTGGCAGTAACGCAGCATATCAGTTAATAGATGAAAGGATTGTTGGCCATAAGCCAGCCCGTTTAAGTGATGCAGAAGCCGCCGCCATGCCGCTTACAACACTTACGGCATGGGAAGCACTATATGACCGAATGCGAATTAATGAGAGCGATAAAGGCAAAAGCATTTTAATAATTGGCGGTGCCGGTGGTGTAGGTTCTATTGCTATACAGATTGCCAAAAAAATAGCCGGCCTTCAGGTTATTGCAACGGCTTCACGCCCTGAAACGGTTGAGTGGTGTAAACAACAGGGAGCAGATATTGTAGTGAATCATAAAGACCTCGTGAGCGAAGTGCATAACGCCGGATTTAAATATGTAGATTTTATCCTCGACTTTGTTAATACCAATACATATTGGGATGCTATGGTGGAACTGATTAAACCACAGGGGCATATTGCATCTATCACGGGTTCTGCAGAGCCTGTTGCTTTAACTAAATTAAAAAGTAAAAGCGTAACCTTTAGCTGGGAGTTTATGTACACCCGCTCCACTTTTGAAACAGACGATATGATAGAACAACACAACATCTTAAATAAAGCAGCAGCATTATTTGATGACGGTACATTAAAAACAACTCTGAATAAAACACTTCACGGGTTAAGCGCCGACAATCTTAAAGAAGCGCATCGCTTACAGGAAAGCGGGAAAGCTATTGGTAAAACGGTGATTGTATTTTAATTATAAGCTGTACGTTCAGGCTGCAAGCGGCCCATCCTAAACGAAGGGACCTTCAAGAGCGCGATTAGTTGAATGTTGTTTATATAGTTAGCGGCTTACCAAGTCTTCTCTTCGGGAAGGTTTGGATGGACTGTCATTCCGTTCTCAAACTTTTAATAGGATTGGCCATTGCCGCCTTTACAGATTGGATACTTATCGTTAATAAAGCAATCACAACTGCAATAGCGCCTGCTAGTATAAAAACCCACCCGCTGATGTGTATGCGGTAAGCAAAATCAAGCAGCCATTTATTCATCAGCCACCAGGCCACCGGTGATGCAATAAGCACGGCAATCAAAACCAGCTTTACAAAATCAATGGAAAACAATCGCACAATTGATGAAACTGAAGCGCCCAAAACTTTGCCTATGCCTATTTCTTTTTTGCGCTGGGCAGTGGCCTGTATTATCAATCCCAAAACACCCAATGCCGCAAGGAACATGCTTAACCCGCTGAAGAAAGAAAAGAGTTGCTGCAGCCTGCTTTCGGCTTTATATTGTGTAGCCAGCATATCATCCACCCATTTTATCTCCAATAATTTATTTGGATAAAATTGTCGCCAAAGTTTGGAAATGAACGTAGCCACCTGCTTTTCCTGCCCGGGTTTTACTTTTACCAGCATGCCGCCATATTCGGGCGATGGACCTGCAATAATAATAGTCGGTTTCATAGGTTCTTTCAGCGATTCATTATTAAAATCTTTTATGATACCAACCGGCGTTGTATGGGCCTGCCTTATCGGCACACCTAAATCTTTAACCTGTAATATTTTTGCTGTATAAGCAGTAATTAATGAAGATTGCTGATTAGCTGCATTTACATACATCGCAGAATCGCTGATGCTCATCAGTGAATCGGGGTTAAAAATATCTGCACTATAGGTTTTGTTGAGCAGGCGGCCTTTTATTAAGTGAAGCCCCATCACCTTATCTAAATCAACATCACCATTAATAAACCATACTTTAAGTTTATTACCTGCATGATTTGGGTCATCAACTTCCGAGCTCATAAAACCTGCACCCAGCGTAGGCAACCATGAGGTTATGCTGGCAGCTTCCACAGCAGGCTTTTGCAGCAATTCATTCTTAAATGATTCGCCTTTTCCTGCCCATGAAACCTGGCCGATGCTTAACAGGTTATGCGTATCATAACCAATATCTTTATTTTTCAAAAATGAAACCTGCTGCTGCACCACGATCAAAGCAATCAATACTATTACAGACATGGAAAATTGCAATACCACAAGACTTTTTCTTACTAAGTTCTGGCTGCCGCGGCTATTGCTCAGTAATTCGCCTTTTATTGTGGCTGCTGGTTTAAATGCAGATAAAACCAATGCTGGATAAATGCCTGTTATAATGCTTACGAGCAATACGCCGCTATAACAATACAGGAATAAATGATAAGAAGCGGTGAATGTTTGTGCAAGATTATGGTCAATAAAATGTTCAAGTGAAGGCAGTGATAACTGGTAAAGAATAGTTGCCAGTGCTGTAGCAATTAAAAAATACAGGAAAGCTTCCGTGAGAAATTGAAAGACCAGCTGTTTACGCTGTGCGCCTAATATTTTTCTTACGCCGGTTTCTTTTAAACGCTGCAATGCCCTTGCGGTGCTAAGGTTCACAAAATTCACGCAGCCAATTACTAACAATAAAATAGCTACGCCTGAAAGAATGTAGATATTTTTATAATCGCCTTTTATAACCTGGTAACCTGAAAAATCTGAATGCAGGTAAACATTTTGTATGGGCTGAAACTCGAACTGGTAGGGTTTTTTAACCGTTACAAAACCTGCATACCATTTATTCACCTTGGCAGTGAATTGTTTAATGTTTGTGCCTGGCTTTAATAAAATATAATTTTCAGAAAAAGTGCCGTATTGTTCTTTGTATAATTCATCGTTGCCGGGTTTATGCATCTCTATAGCTTCGGCGCGCATCACAGAATTTACGGGCAGGTCTTTAATTACACCTGTAATGATATACGGATTTGATTTATCAGAATATACCGGCACACTGTAAACGATTTTGCCAACGGGGTCTTCATTTGGAAAGAATTTTTTGCGGAAGCTTTCGGTAATGATCAGGTTCCTGTTGTCGCCGGCAATGTATTGCCGCGGATTGCCTGAAAGCGCATGCAGGTCCAGCATTTGCCATACAGTAGTGTCGGCTGATAATGCAGTTACTTCAATGCCGTTTGCATCATTGTTATCAAGTTTTAATCTTGTATCTGTATTCTTGATACCTGCTGCGGCTTCCATTTCAGGAAAGTTATTTTTCAATGCCGTTACTAATCCTGTAAAAGAAGATGAAGAACGATCATACAATCCATCACCCATTTTATTTATTGAAATAATGCGGTAGAGGTCGTTGCTCCGGCTCCATTGTTTGTCATACGACAAATCATCCAGCACTACAGTAGCCACCAGCATGCACGCGCATAAACCTATCGTTAAGCCAAGTATGTTTATGGCGGAAAATATTTTATTCCGTTTGATGTTTCTGAATGCAGTAAGGAAATAATTCTTTATCATACAAACGTTTTACTTGGTTTATTGAGCTGCAAGTTTTAAGCTGTGAGCTTTGAGCCACGCGCTTTTCACTACTCATTATTCACCACTCGTCTTTTACTAGTGGCTATTCACCATTCACCTGCATCATTCCGTCCGCAACGATTTCACCGGGTTTGCCAGCGCTGCTTTTATTGCCTGGAAGCTGATAGTTAATAACGCTATCCCTACTGCAATACAACTCGCCAACACAAACAGCCAAAAACTTATCTCCGTTTTGTAAGCAAAATTCTCCAGCCATTTATTCATACTGTAAGTGGCAACAGGAATAGCTATAACAATGGCTATAACAACCAGTACAATAAAATCTTTGCCTAGCAGGCTTACGATATTTGTAACACTCGCGCCCAGCACTTTTCTTACGCCAATTTCTTTGGTGCGCAACTGAGCTGAATACGTTGCAAGCGCCAGCAAACCGAGGCAGGAAATAAAAATAGCAATGCCTGCAAAAATGTTGAACAGCAATTTGGTGCGGTTATCCGTTTTATACAGTTCATCAAATTTTGAATCAACAAAACTGTAGGTAAAAGGGTTTACACCGGGGTATTTATTATATATCTTTTCAACCGATTTTATTGCCTGTTGTGCACCGGCAACGGTAGTTTTTACATATAACATATTTTTCCAGCGGTGTGTCCAGAAAACAAACGGGCTTATCTTATCTTTTAAAGATTTAAAATGAAAATCTTTTACCACGCCAATTATTGTTCCAGGCATTTCATGCAGGCTCATTTGCTGGCCCACATAAGGCGGCTTAATGCCCATTTGTTTTACCATTGTTTCATTAATAATATAAGCAGAAGTATCAGATGGCGTACCCGTGAAATTGCCGCCTTCAATAAATGTAAAATTCATTAAAGGAAGAAAGTCCTTGTCAATATTGGCGCTGCTTACAATCATGCTATTGTCTTTCAATTTTCCCGGCCAGTCAATATCGCCTGTTGAGTTGCCATAGTTGGCTATGTTATACACATTGGATAAAGAAGTAGCGGATATGCCGGGCGTTTTATTCAGTTCTGCTTTTACAGCATCAATATGATTAATGGCTTCATCGCTGAGCGGTACCGTAAAAACATATTCTTTATTATAACCCAGGTTCACCTTGCTTATATATTGCATTTGCCGGCCAATAACCAGCGTGCAGATAATGAGCATTACAGAAATGGAGAACTGAAAAACCACCAGCACTTTACGCAATACAATGCTGCTGAGGCTTTGGCTTAATTTTCCTTTTAATGAATTGATGGGGTCGAAAGAAGAAAGATGTATGGCAGGATATACGCC
>JAEWJV010000610.1 GCA_023386395.1 Bacteroidota bacterium | reverse complement strand
GGTTTAAAGCGCATCCTATTCCGTCAAGTGAGAAAAGCAATGGCATATTCAGAACCATACAGGATACAATTAACGACCAGGTAAGAAGAATATGCGAAGAAGCATCAAAAGCCAACGATGCAAGCGGAAGCAACAAACAAAAGATAGGTGATTTTTTCGCCAGCGGCATGGATACGGTAACCATTGAAAAGGCAGGTATAACGCCACTGGAAAAAGAACTTGCAGCTATAGATTCTATAAGCAATATAAATTCGGTTATAGCTGCAATAGCGCATTTACACTCAATAGGTGCACGCCCGCTTTTTTCTTTTTATATAACACAGGATGATAAGATAAGCGATAAATATGCCATGCTGTTTGGGCAGGGCGGTATTGGCCTTGGTGTTCGCGATTATTATTTTGATAACGATGAGCGCACAAAAAATATCCGTAGTGAATATATAAAGCATATTCAAAAAATGCTGCAGCTTTCCGGTACTGACAGTTCAACTGCTGGTGCAGACGCATCAAATATCATGAAGCTTGAAACAGAGCTTGCCGCACATAGCCGCAAACTTGCCGATTTGCGCGACCCGGAAAAGAACTATAACAAAATGTCCGTAGCACAGTTTAATAAATTAACGCCGGCTGTTAACTGGAATAATGTGCTGCCTTTATTAGGTATAAGAAATGGCGATACGGTTATTGTTGGCCAGCCTGAATTTTACAGCGCTTTAAATAATACACTGAAAAAATTTTCACTCAATGACTGGAAGGCTTACCTGCGCTGGAACCTTATTGATGCGTATGCTTCTTATTTAAACAAAGCCATTGATGATGAAAATTTTTATTTCAATGCAACTATATTAAATGGTATTAAAGAGCGAAAGCCGCGCTGGAAAACAGTTGTAGAGAATACAAACGGCTATTTGGGTGAATTAATAGGCCAGGTATACGTAAAAGAATATTTACCCGAAGGCACGAAAGATAAGCTGGTTGAAATAGGCAATAACATTCGCAATGTATTTGCAGATCATATTAAAAAGCTTGATTGGATGAGCGATTCCACCAAAACAAAGGCTTTGTATAAACTTTCAAAGATTGTAATGAAAGTAGGTTATCCTGATAAGTGGAAAGATATGAGCAACCTCGCAATTGACCGTAGTTCGTATGCGCAAAACGTAATGCATGTAAACCAGTGGTTTTATAATTATATGATATCAAAATGGGGCAAGCCGGTTGACCGTGAAGAGTGGACGATGATGCCACAAACTTATAATGCATATTATAACCCAAGTAACAATGAAATTGTAGTGCCGGCCTGCAATATTATTGTTCCCGGCTTTGAAGGACGCCTGCCTGATGATGCGGTTTTATATGGCATAATTGGCGGCTCCACATTCGGCCATGAAATAACACATGGCTTTGATGACCAGGGCAGCCAGTATGATGATAAAGGCAATCTCAGAAACTGGTGGACAAAAGAAGACCGTGAAAAATTTCTTGCCAAAACAAAACTGATCGTTGAACAATTCAATAATTATGTTATGCTTGACAGCCTGCATATAAATGGCGATGCTACGCAAGGCGAAAACATTGCTGACCTTGGCGGTGTTGTTATGGGATATGAAGCATTCAAAAAAACAAGCCAGTATAAGAATAATGAAGTGATTGCAGGATTGACGCCAGATCAGCGTTATTTTCTGGCGTATGGTTATGCATGGATGGTAAATGCTACGCCTGAATCTATTGCAAGACAAATACGCATTGATGTGCATTCGCCTGCACAGTACCGCGTTAACGGGCCTTTGAGCAATATCCCGGAATTTTATAAAACATTCAATGTAAAACCCGGTAATGCCATGTACAGGGCCGATAGTTTAAAGGCTGTAATATGGTAAATGTATTTTGGAAAACCGGGAAATGCAAAGCTTAATGAAAGCAGGCACTGCAGGGTAATAGTTTTAAATTTAATTGCCTGAATAAAAAAAGAAACAGCTTTAGCTGTTTCTTTTTTTATTATAACTCACCATTACATTGTTTCTTCAAAAATATTTTCGTGAAAGGCATTTGTGCGCAATAACTTGTAATGATTGCGCAATGATTTAACTAACGGAAACTGGCGGTAAGGCAAATTATTTTTTGCAGCAAATTCTCGTATCACCTGCGTCACCTCGGGGTAAAAAACATGATTTATAGCCGGGAACAAATGATGGGCAATATGGTAGTTGAAGCATCCCATAAAAAACCGGATAAACCAATTGTCTTCGCTTACATCATTGGTGCAGCTAAGCTGGTGCCTGAACCATGCCATGGGCATTTGCCCGTTTTCATCAGGCACCGGGTATTCACTTTCTGTGCTTGCATGCGGTGATAACAATACCAGCAACGAAACAATGCTTGCCGTAAACAACATGATTAAAAAAGCAGTAATTGCCTGTGCCCAGCTAATATTAAAAAACAACACCGGCAACAAAACAGTATACAGTATAAAAGCAATTTTAAAAATAAACAGCTTAACATATTCAACAGCTGGTATATGGTCTACCACTTTCCAGACCAGTTTTTTCTTACTAAAGAAATCTTTAAAATCCCTTATCAGAAGCCAGTTAATAAGATATAATGGATAAAAGAGCGGCAGGTAAATATGCTGGTATTTATGCATTTTAGAAAATGGCGCATGCGGAAATACCCTTGCCAGCGGGCTTTGTTCAAAGTCGCTGTCCCAGCCCATTACATTTGGGTAATTATGATGCAGCCGTATATGCCTTATTTTCCAGATGTAGCTGTTCGCACCCATCAGGTCAAAAAAATGAACATACCAGTTGTTGATATGTTTGTTTGAAAACAAAGTGTTGTGAACAGCTTCATGTATGAGGTTTAAAAAATTTAATACCAACAAAAAGCCCATTGAGAAAAAGCAGAAATAATAAATGGAAGTATTCGAAGCCCAGTAAAGCGCTGCTATATACGATAAAATGTAAAGTGCGGGGAAAAGAATAGCTTTAACAATAATTCCCGGTCTTCTTTTTTCTTCCAATCTGCTAACTGTAGTGTTTACCTCTTTCCTTAATTGCTGATATAACTCAGCATCTGCGTTTTTTATGAAAGATGGTTTGGTAACTCTCTCTGTCATAAATATATGTTTATAAGTATTCTATGGTGTGCCTCGGGGGCTGGCTAATTCATCTGCAAAAATAACAAAAAAGAATTTTTATGATTATTTGCCTATAACCGTATTTCAAAGAATAATGCCGCTTAACATTCTGTTTCTCAACTTTTATTCCATAAAATTGCGCATGGAAATAATTGCTAATAAATGGATATATATTCATTTATTAGCGGGGTGCGGCATTATATTATGCTGCAATTGATTAGAATGAACAGCGCATAATATTTTTTATCACACGAAGGCTATTGAAAAAATAAAACTTGAACGAATGAAATTGGTTTCTTATTTAAAAGAAGGACATGACCAGTTAGCTATTCTTGAAAATAATTTATTGTATGATACAGATTTGCTGCACAGCGAAATGCCATCATCTATGATGATGTTCCTTACTTATTGGGAAGATAACTACGTTCTTGCCTTAAAGCTGCACCAGGCAATATTGGATGGCCGCATTGGCAGGGAAAAAGGCTTTCCGGTTAGTGAGGCAGATTTATTGGCGCCTGTGCCTTTTCCTCCAAGCTGCCGCGATGGATATGCTTTTCGCCAGCATGTTGCGGCAGCAAGAAGAAACAGGAAAGTGCCCATGCTGCCTGAATTTGATCAGTACCCTGTTTTTTATTTCACGAGCCATCATGGCGTGCAGGGGCCGGGGCCGGTTATGTGCATGCCTGATCATTTTAAGAAGCTTGATTTTGAACTGGAGGTGGCAATTGTTATTTCCAAATTAGGCAGGAATATTCCTGCAGAAGAAGCTGATGAATATATTGGCGGTTTAATGATTATGAACGACCTCAGCGCCCGCACTTTGCAATCAGAAGAAATGCTGCTGAACCTTGGCCCGGCAAAAGGAAAAGATTTTGCAACCGCTACAGGCCCATGGTTAGTTACATTGGATGAACTGGAACAATTTGAAGTGCCGGCAAAGGAAGGCCATGTGGGTAAAAACTGGAATTTAAAAATGACATGTGCTATAAACGGCAAGCAGGTAAGTGAGGGTAATTTGAGCGATATGGACTGGACGTTTGCCGAACTGGTTGAACGTGCATCGTATGGTGCTACTTTATAC
>JAEWJV010000588.1 GCA_023386395.1 Bacteroidota bacterium | reverse complement strand
GGTTTAAATGGCGGCATTATTTATTTAATGTTTACACCGCTTACTATTGCCGGCTTTCTTGGTTATCGCTGGTGGCGTAGTGAAAAAGCTCTTAAAGAGGGCGAAGCCGGAGAGAACAATTAATCTTTCCCATTCATTTACCGAATGTTTCTGCAAACCGGTAAAGGCTAAAGTTTTTATCTGCTGATAATCTTTCTATTTCCGAAGCGAGTCTTTTTATATCAATATCGTTCATTCTTTTTTGCTCTATCAGCTTATAAATTTTTTCAGCCTGCATCATAAAGCTTTTAAGTTTTCCTGTTTCAGTTTGCTGATGCTTAATAATCGTTTCCGACAATTCTTTAATCCCTTTTTTTTCTGTGGCAATTGTTTTAAGTACCGGTGCTTTTTTTTGCTTCTCCTGTAAAGAAAGTGGCAGCATTGCCCTCAGGTTTTTTACAAAACGATCGGCTTCCGGCCTGTCGGCTTTATTTACAACAAATATGTCGGCGATCTCCATCAGCCCTGCTTTCATATTTTGAATTTCATCGCCTGCTTCAGGCACCAGCACTACTACAGAAGTATCAGCAAGCCGTGCTATTTCTGTTTCTACCTGGCCTGCACCAACGGTCTCAATCATAATAATATCAAACGGTGCAGCCTTCAGCACATCTGTTATCTCAATTATTTTTGGATGAAGGCCATGCATGCTGCCACGGCTTGCCAGCGAGCGTATATAAACGTTTGGATTATTATACCATTCATTCATTCTTATCCTGTCTCCAAGCAAGGCGCCTTGCGTAATAGGAGATGAAGGATCAATGCATAACACATCAACCCTGTTATTGTTTGCAGCAAATTCATTGATGAGGCAGTCAACAATCGTACTTTTTCCTGCACCGGGCGGGCCGGTAATGCCGATTATTTTTTTATTGGAAAAAGGCAGCAGCTTTAAAAAATCTTCACACCCCGCATATTCATTTTCAATTAACGAAATAGCACGGGCAAGCGCTTTAACATTATTGTTTTGTATTTCCTGCAATAAATTATTCCACTGCATTATGTGCACCCGTTTATAATCACCTTTAAAGATTTATCAAAAATAAGCCGATTGCTTTCGAAGTATGGCTCAATGTTTATTTTTGCCTTTGCGTTATGACTAATTTTATTCCAATATTTCCTCTTGAAATTGTAGTTTACCCGGGCGAACATCTTAACCTGCATATTTTTGAAGAAAGGTATAAGCAACTGATTGCCGAATGTTTTAAAGAAAAAAAGATGTTTGGCATTCCGCCTGTTTTAAAAAATAAAATTGCTGAAACAGGTACTTTGGTGAAGGTTACTGAAATTGTAAAGCAATATGCAGATGGAAAGATGGATGTAAAGACTGAAGGTGTGAGCGTATTCAGGGTGCTTGAAGTAATTAACTCCATTCCGGCCAAACTGTATAGCGGCGCTATTGTAAAGCATCTGCCAAATGATGAAGACGGTATAAGCCGGCACACGCATAAAATAATTGATGGTATGCGGGAACTGCATCGTCTTTTAAATATTCAGAAAGATTTTAATAAACCAGATGAAATATTAAAAAGCTATGATATTGCACATCATGCGACGCTTTCTCTGGAAGAGGAGTACGAGCTTTTGTGCCTGCTGCGCGAAGACCAGCGGATGGAATATTTACGCCGTCATCTCCAAAAAACAATCCCCGTGGTGGCCGGCATAGAAACCCTGAAAAAGAAAATTCAGTTGAACGGGCATTTCAAAGAATTAAAAGGATTTGATTTTAATTTCGGTAAATAGCAATTATGAAAACCACGCTCTGCTTCGATTTTGGAAATACGCGCCTTAAATGCGCTGTTTTTAATAATAAGGAAATACAAAAGGTAATAACGCTTGAAGACGACAGCATAACGTCAATAGAAAAAATTATTACCGAAGAAAAGCCTAAGCAATCTATTTTATCATCTGTTATCAATCATAACCCTGAAATAGAAACCTTGCTCGAAGGAAAAACGAAATTTCATAAGCTCAGCGAAAAATCGAAGCTGCCTTTTACCATACCGGTGGGCAAACCGGAAACCGTGGGCGCAGACAGGCTGGCATTGGTTGCCGCAGCCGTTTATTTTTATCCCAAACAACATAATCTCGTTATTGGTTTAGGCTCCTGCATCACTTACAATTTTGTAAATAAGCTACATGAGTTTTTAGGCGGCGCTATTTCGCCGGGGCTTAATATGCGTTTTAAAGCCATGAACCAGTTTACGGCTAAACTGCCGCTTGAAACCGCTAATTCCAATTTCCCGCTCGTGGGTTACGACACAAAAACCAATTTGCAGAGCGGGGTTATACTGGGCATGGCAAAAGAAATGGATGGGATTATTAACGAATACAACCTCAGGTACAGCAACTTTAACGTGCATTTAACCGGTGGTGATATGAGCTTTTTTGTGCCTCTTATCAAAAACAAGATATTTGCAAACCCTCATTTAATCTTTAATGGTTTGTATGCACTTAGTGAAACCAATGGCTAAATATTTTTTTTTCTGTGTTCTTTTGATATTGATATGCGGTACTTCGTTTAGCCAGGAAAATTCTCCATTTTCCAGGTACGGAATAGGAGATGTTTACCCGCAGCAAAATATTGCTGCCAGGGCCATGGGAGGCCTGGGTGCAACTGTTACAAACTCGCAATTCATTAATACTATAAACCCGGCCAGTTATGGTTCGCTCGGGCTTGTTACTTATGACTTCGCTTTAACTGTTGACAGCCGTTCGCTGCTGAGTAAAACACCGGCGAGCAAATACAAGTCAGTTAATTTTATCCCTTCTTACATAACATTAGGCATGCCTTTAACCAAGCCGGGCAACATAAATGGCGCGGCGCTTGTTTTTGGGTTAAGGCCGGCTACCAGAATAAATTATAGCATTGAAGAAAGCAGCCGTATTAGTTATGACAGCCTTGGCATTACCGACAGCCTGCAAACCCTGCACGAAGGGAATGGCGGGCTAAACCAGGTTTTTTTGGGAATTGGCAAAACATGGAAGAACAAGAAAAATCCGAACAATAGCTTTAGCCTTGGCTTTAATGCCGGTTATGAATGGGGCACCAAGTTTATAAGCAATAAAGTTAGTTTTCCTTCTGACAGCTCTTACCAAACCTGGTATAATTCTAACTCAACAGATTCTACACATCTCTGGGGATTATTTCTCAACCCAGGTTTTATGGCAAGTTTTACCGTAGGTGAAAAAACAGACCCCATTTCCAAACTAAAGAATTCGTATGTACTTACTGTTGGCGCTTCGGGAACTTTAGAGCAAAAACTGGACGCTTCACGGGACCTCACAAGCGAGACTTTTTATTATAAAGACGATGGCGATATAGTAGTTGTTGACAGCGTTTACAGGGTGGGCACATTGCATGGCAAAATAACACTGCCCATGAGTTTTAACGGCGGGTTGATGCTTAGCAATATGCTCTCCAACGGGCCATTCAGTGTAAAAAAATGGGGTATTGGCGTAGAATATAATTTTGCACAATGGTCAAAATACCGCGATTATGGCCAGCCCGATAAATTGAATAATAGCTGGTTTATCCGTGGCGGTATAGAGTTTTCCCCAAACCCGCTTACCGGCAAGGGCATTTTTTCAAACGGTATTTACAGATTTGGATATTACAATGGCAAGGATTATATAAATGCTGACGGCAATGGCTATAAAACGCAGGCATTTACATTGGGCTATTCTTTCAACTTAAGAAAATATCACTCTTACGACAGGCAGTTTACCATGATAAACACGGCGCTTGAATTTGGAAAAAGAGGCAGCACTGTTAATAATGTAACAGAAAACTTTTTCAAAATTTCTGTAGGTTTATCTTTAAGCGATATTTGGTTCATCAAGCGGAAGTATGATTAATAAATTGCCTTTTATAAAAATGTTTAAAGCAGCCCTTATTGCCGGCTGC
>JAEWJV010000497.1 GCA_023386395.1 Bacteroidota bacterium | reverse complement strand
AAAGGGCGCAATCTCTGCAGCCAGCGCTTCACTTACACCTTCAAGGGCAAACTTACCGGCTGCATAAAGCCCGAAACCAGGCGCAGCAGTTATGCCAAGCCGCGAAGAAACCTGGATAATATGCCCTGATCTTTTTTCTCTCATATAGGGAAGCATTAATTGTGTAAGCTTTAATGTGCCAAAAAAGTTTACTTCCATTTGTTTTCTTATTTCTTCACTGCTTGCTTCTTCTATAAAACCTATGAGCCCATAACCTGCGTTGTTTACCAAAACATCGGCACCGCCATATCGTTTTGCTACTTCGTTTGCCAGGTTTTCAATGCTGTCAGGAAACGATAAATCCAGTTGCAAAGCCTCGCCATTTTCTCCGGATGTTCTATTCCATTCGCTTATATCTTCCTGCTTTTTTACCGTACCAATCACATAATCTCCTTCTTTCATCACTTCGTTTGCAAGCGCTTTACCCAGCCCGCCGGATACCCCGGTAATGAGCCATTTCTTTTGATTCTTTCTTTTCATCATGTATCATTTTTTAAGCAATTTCTATAAAAACAATGCAAGCTCTACTTTTGTACAAACGGATAATTTTATCCCTTACTAACAAAATTGTTTGTATGAGGAAATTAAATTCAACGAATGCACTTAACGAAAAATGGTTAAACGACAGTTGCGGAATGGCTTATACATTAAGTGTTATCGGGGGAAGATGGAAAGCTGCCATCCTGCATCAATTGCTGCGCGGAAAAATGCGGTATAAAGAATTAAAAGAGTTATTGCCACATATTTCAGAGCGCATGTTATCGTTGCAGTTAAGAGAACTGGAAAAAGACGGAGTTATAACAAGGCAGGTTTACCCTGAAGTACCGCCAAGGGTAGAATATTTTCTCTCAGATAAAGGATGGTCTATGCAACCCATTCTTGAATTAATGTCAAACTGGGGGCAGGAGAACATAGAGATGAAATAATTGCCCGCTTCATTAGTGCATCCGCCGGCATTTCAAGGGCCTTTTCGGCCTCATTGTTTTATCACATCCTTCATTGGCTTATTTTTGCGGTGTGCATAACAGCATTACTCCTGAAGAAAAGTTACCGGAAAAAAGCAAAACCGCTATCCTGGCCATTGAATCTTCCTGCGATGAAACGTCGGCATCCGTTTGTATTGACGGAAAGATTTTATCTAATATAATTGCCAGCCAGGCAGTGCATGAACAATATGGCGGCGTTGTGCCTGAACTTGCCAGCAGGGCACATATACAAAACATTGTTCCCGTTATTGATGCCGCCTTATCTGCTGCCAATCATCCACTTTCAGCTATTGATGCGATTGCTTTCACGCAGGCGCCGGGTTTAATTGGCAGTTTGCTGGTAGGCGCCCAGTTTGCAAAATCGTTATCGCTGGCCTTAAACAAGCCGCTAATTGCCGTGCATCACATGCAGGCACATGTATTGGCCAATCTTATTGCGGAGCCCAGGCCTTCATTCCCGTTTTTATGCTTAACCGTTAGTGGCGGCCACACGCAAATTGTGCTGGCGCATTCACCTTTGCAGCTCGAAATAATTGGTGAAACCATTGATGACGCTGCAGGTGAAGCTTTTGATAAATCAGCCAAAATGCTTGGCCTTCCTTATCCCGGCGGCCCGCTCATTGATAAGTATGCCAAACAGGGCAATGCCAAAGCCTTCAAATTTGCAGAGCCGCAAATTCCGGGTTTGAACTTTTCTTTCAGCGGGTTAAAAACCTCAGTGCTGTATTCACTGCAAAGGGAAGTAAAAAACAATCCCGCTTTTATTGAAGAAAACCTCTGCGATCTTTGCGCTTCCGTTCAATATACCATCATTCATATTTTAATGAAAAAACTGAAAAAGGCAACGGAACAAACCGGCATTAAACAGGTTTGTATTGCCGGTGGTGTTAGTGCCAACAGCGGCTTGCGGAATGCCCTGAAAGAATATGGTGAAAAATATAACTGGCAAACTTTTATTCCTGCCTTTGAATATTGTACCGATAACGCCGCCATGATTGCCATCACGGCTTATTACAAATACCTCGCCGGCGATTTTTCCGGATTGAACATAAGCCCTACGGCAAGGGCCGAATGGTAAGAACTTGCGGATGAAGCCATAATTATCAGCGCCGCGATCTGTGTTAACTGTTAAACAACCAACCGCCTATCTTTTCCCTTGCAACAAAACACTACATTTGCGCCCCAAAAAGATTCGCAAACAGCACAAATGAGCAACGAGAAAGAAATAAGCCGCAGGAGAACATTTGCAATTATATCGCATCCCGATGCCGGTAAAACCACATTGACCGAAAAGTTTTTGTTGTTTGGCGGCGCTATCCAAACAGCAGGTGCAGTTAAAAGCAATAAAATTAAAAAGCATGCCACGAGTGATTTTATGGAGATTGAAAGACAGCGCGGCATTTCTGTGGCTACCAGTGTGATGACCTTTGAATACAGGAATTTTCTTATCAACCTGCTGGATACGCCCGGCCACAAAGATTTTGCAGAAGATACCTACCGCACTTTAACGGCTGTTGACAGCGTTGTACTGGTGATTGACAGTGTGAATGGCGTGGAAGAACAAACCCGCCGGCTGATGGAAGTTTGCCGCATGCGCAATACGCCGGTAATTGTTTTTATTAATAAGATGGACCGCGATGGCAAAAACCGGTTTGACCTGCTGGAAGAAATTGAAAAAGAACTGAAGATACAGTTGCATCCGATGACCTGGCCCATCAACAGTGGTAAAGATTTTAAAGGCGTATATAACCTTGATGCAAAAAGCCTGCTGCTCTTTACGGCCAATACAAAAGCCACGGAAGATGATAGTATTGTAATTGAAGATTTAAATGATGATTTCCTGAACGATAAAGTTGGCAACAACGACGCTAACATGCTGCGTGAAGACGTGGAACTGATAGATGGTGTATATGGCAGGCTGAATACGGAAGATTATTTATCAGGCAGCGTGGCGCCGGTTTTCTTTGGAAGCGCCATTAATAATTTTGGGGTAAAGGAATTGCTTGATACTTTTATAAAAGTTGCCCCTGAACCATTAGACCGCGAAACGAGTAAACGCATTGTAAAAGTGGATGAGCTAAAGCTCAGCGGCTTTATTTTTAAAATTCACGCCAATCTCGATCCAAGACACAGGGACAGGATTGCTTTTATGCGCGTATGCAGCGGTAAATTTGAACGTAACAAATATTATCATCACGTGCGGTTAGATAAGGATTTCCGTTTCAGCAATCCTTATTCTTTTATGGCACGCAGCAAGGATATTATTGAAGATGCTTATCC
>JAEWJV010000412.1 GCA_023386395.1 Bacteroidota bacterium | reverse complement strand
AAACCGCCGCGTGAACCGGAACCCACGGCAATGGTTTGTTCTTCTGTGGTAAAAATTCTTGCATTATTAAACTTTGATAATTTACGCTGCAGGTCATTGGCTATTTCAGTCTGCGATCTTGTTCTCTCCTGCGGCGGGATAAGGCCAATACGCGGCTGCGACTGGTTAGTGGATCCGGTGGGTGTTCTGGCAAAAACAAAATCCCGTTCCGGAACAGAATCATATAAATAATCTGCTATCTGGTCTGTTATGCTCTGCATGTATGTAAAGCTGGTGCCTTCGGGCGCAGTAACGCTAAGACGCACAGAGCTTTTGTCTTCCAGCGGAGCAATTTCGCTCTGCAGGCTGTTCATAAATATTAATATAAGACCAAAACAAAGTGCAACAATTACAAAAGCTACCCAGCGCACTTTCATGAAACTTTCCAACAATCTTCTGTAGCCATTTTCCATGCCTTTAAAAAATGGTTCTGTACGTTCATAAAACCTGCCGTGGCCTGCTTTCTTTCCTGTTAAATAAACATTCAAAACGGGCGTTATGGTTAGCGATACAAATGCTGATATTAAAACAGCGCAGGCCAGCGTAATACCAAATTCACGGAATAATCTTCCTATAAATCCTTCCAGGAAAATCACCGGTAAAAACACGATCGCCAATGTTATTGAGGTAGATAACACCGCAAAGAAAATTTCCCTGCTGCCTTCCAATGCGGCTTTCCGTATCGGCAAGCCACTTTCCAGCTTCCTGAAAATATTTTCGGTTACCACGATGCCATCATCCACCACCAACCCTGTTGCCAGTACAATGCCCAGCAGCGTAAGCACATTTATAGTAAATCCTGAAATGTACATGATGAAGAAGGTGGAGATAAGCGAAATAGGAATATCTATTAACGGGCGGATGGCAATAAGCCAGTTGCGGAAGAAGATGAATATTACAAGCACCACCAGTATAAAGGCGATGATGAGGGTTTCTTTTACTTCAGACAATGAATTGCGGATGTTGACAGTATTATCAATCAGCACCTTTATTTGTATATCGCTTTTGTTTGATTTCTGAATGGCATCAAGGCGTTTATAAAATTCATCGGCAATAGCAATGTTGTTGGCGCCGGGCTGCGGAATTACATACAGGCCCACTGCATTCACGCCATTATACTTCCAGCTTTGTTCATAATCTTCGGCACCCAATTCCACTTCAGCAAAATCACTTACGCGAACAATGCCGGTGCTGTCTTCGCGAATGATCAGGTTCTTAAATTCATCTTCCGTAGTAAGCCGCCCCATGGTACGGATAGTAAGCTCTGTATTGCTGCCATAAATTTTGCCTGGCGGCAGGTCTATGTTTTCAGAATTAAGTGCATTGCGCAAATCGGTGAAGGAAACATTGTAAGTGCTCATTTTATCCGGGTTGAGCCAAAGGCGCATGGCATAACGTTTTTGCCCAAACAGGCCCACAGAGCTTACGCCATTTATGGTTTGAAATTGTTGCTGCAAAACATTTTCGCCATAATCACTCAGTTCCAGCAAGCTTTTGGTGGGACTTTGAATGGCAAGGATTAAAATAAAATCAGCATTGGCATCAGCTTTTGAAACAACCGGCGGCGCATCAACATCCTGCGGCAAACTTCGTGCAGCCTGGCTTACCTTATCGCGAACATCGCTTGCCGCAGCTTCCAAATCAACGCCCAAATTAAATTCAACCGTAATATTACTGTTGCCCAAAGTACTTGATGAAGTAAGTGTGCGGATGCCGGGTATGCCATTGATCTGCTTCTCCAGTGGTTCTGTGATCTGGCTTTCTATAATATCTGCATTGGCGCCGGTATATGACGTGCGCACATTCACAATAGCAGGGTCAATAGCAGGATAATCGCGTACGGCAAGAAAAGTGAAACCGGTTACGCCAAACACGATAATCATAATATTCATTACTGTGGCAAGCACCGGGCGCTTAAGCGAAAGTTCGGAGATATTCATTAATTACAAATAATTGTGTGCAACCAAAGACCATTTACACTTTTTGCGTTTCCTGCAAAATTTGCAGCATCAATAATAAAACGCTGTTGTTTATTCAACAGCAAGCTACAAGATTAATGAAAAACGTTTAAGCAAGAGCTACCGAAAAATGCAAATGGTTTCGTTATAAACAGCAAATCTATTTATGCAGTTTAATATTCTCTAAAAAAGAATGTTTACAGAATATTAATTGATATGAAAGCTGAAAATGTTGAGACAAAATCGTAAACTGAAGTTATACTACAGGCGCTTCATCTTTCCTGATTACAAACCTGTACACAGCGTTGATTTGAATGCAACTGGCAATACCCTTATCTTTAGGCCATAAATAGCTGTTGTTGAGAAATTTTGTTGCCATATTGCTTTTATCAATCCATTTATTTACGCTGGCAGGTTACCGGCTTGTATTAGGTTACCTGGAACAGAAAGCCGATAAATCGCTGGTGCAAAAATTAAACAGCAATCAATATAACGATGCCGACCTTCTAACGATTAAAATACCGCTTAATATGCCGTACACCAATGACAAGAGTGAGTTTGAACGGTGTGACGGTACGGTAAAGATCAACGGTGTTTTTTATAATTATGTAAAACGCAAACTGACTAATGACACGCTGATTTTGCAATGCCTCGCCAACAATGAAAAAAGTAAACTGTCTGATGCAAAAGATGCATATGCAAAAATCGCCGGCGATGCGCAAACATCTTCCTCTCACCAGCAAGCCATGATCTCGCTGTTAAAGCTTTTCTTTTTTGAATATAATAATAGAACCGGTTACGACCTGTCTGCGTGCATTTCCGGCCTGTCTCAATTGTACGCAACTGAAAACGATCATGCACTCTGCTCTCTTTATATTGCATCGCCCGAAAAACCTCCTGAAATAATATGACCACAATACTGTGCAGCCTCTATGCCCGGTAAAACATTATGCTATTAATAGCGGGTTAGCTATTTCAACATCAATATTATTATTTTGAATGAAAAGTTTGCGGAGTTTGATACTCCGGGCTTAATATTATTCAACATTTGTTACGAAGAAATAAATTTCAATGACATCATTCAATTCCCGGAAATCATCTGCACCTGTGCAAAACAGGCCTGCCGGCACTTACAAGGCCAGCCGCTGGCGCACATTTTTATTGCCATTTTCTGTTTTTCTCGGCGCTTTGCTTATCTGGTATTTTCTTGTTCACTTTAATATTTTTCCATCTTATGCCATGCCCGGGCCCGGCGCTGTGGCAAGAAGTTTTGTAGAAGATTTCGAATCAGGCAGTTTATTAAACGATATTGTTGCTTCATTATGGCGTGTAGCGGTTGGCTTTGTTATTTCTGCCGTACTGGGCATTCCCGCAGGCTTATGGCTGGGGCAACATTTAACAGGAAGACAGGCTTTTTTGCCCATGCTTAATTTTTTCCGCTTTCTTTCCCCGCTTGCGTGGATACCATTCGCCATACTCTGGTTTCATATAGGCGATAAGCCTGCTATATTTCTTATCTTCATGGCTACTTTTTTCCCGCTGGCGCTGGCTACCATGTCGGCCGTTGCTACCATTCCCGCTATTTATTTCAGGGTAGCGAAAGATTATAATTATAAAGGTGCTGAATTGCTTACCAAAGTAACTTTCCCGGCAGTGCTGCCGCAAATCATAACAGCGCTTCGTGTGAGTTATGGTATAGCCTGGGTGGTGATTGTTGCCGCCGAAATGGTGGGTTGCCAGGATGGTTTGGGTTATGGAATATGGGAAGCACGAAACGGGTTAAGGCTCGATTCAGCAGCATGTTACATGGTGGTTATTGGCCTGCTTGGAATGGGCATCGACCGCTTTTTATTACATTTTTCAAAATTACCAAATGTACGCTGGGGATATGAAAGATAGAATACAAAACAACAGGCTTACACTGCAGGATGTTTCTTTAAGCTTTGGAACAATGCCCGTGATTCAAAACATTAGCCTCACCGTAAATTCCGGCGAATTTGCGGTGATAGTGGGGCCATCGGGCTGCGGCAAAACAACGATATTAAATTTGCTCTCTGGTCACATACAGCCTGATTCAGGAGTTATACGCAGGGAGGGCGTTATACGCACGGTATATCAGAAAGACGGCCTCTTTCCCTGGCTTACCGTTTCACAAAACATAAGCATGGGATTGCGTTCTGTGGGTGATGCACAGCAGCGCGAAGAAGAACTGCAATCGCTTTTTGATCTGATCCACCTGGAAGATTTTAAAAACCATTATCCGCATGAATTATCAGGAGGCATGCGCCAGCGTGTAGAACTGGCAAGGGCGCTTGCCGGCAACTCTGATATCCTGCTGATGGATGAACCTTTTTCTGCACTGGATTATCAAACAAGGCTTCGCATGCGTTATGAACTGGTGCGCCTGCTTGAAAACAGGCCGCGTACGGTAATTTTTGTTACGCATGATATTGAAGAAGCAGCACAGTTGGCCGACCGCGTGCTGGTATTATCCAAAAGGCCTGCAACTATATTGAAAGAGCTGGAAATTACAGCAGCAAAGCCAAGAGGTTTAACAGACAGTGAAGTTATTAAGGCAATGAAGGAAATTCTTGAAGAACTTGGCATATTAAGGGAAATTGTTGTGTAAACAAATCATTAGGACGCTGCAGAAATTAATTGGCATGTAAATGTTCGGCGCTATATCGCTG
>JAEWJV010000465.1 GCA_023386395.1 Bacteroidota bacterium | reverse complement strand
GCGTATAGGAGTCTGTGGCAGGAAACGTAGTTTCATAAGGAGTAAGTAAGGAGTCTAATAAAACATCATTATGATACCTGTATGTTTTGATTGTGCTGGAAATTTTATAAGTGAGACCTGTACAATTCATGGAGGTGTCGCTTATTACAATTGAACCTGCATTGTCTGTAGAAAGGTAATCTAAAAAAGTTTCCACCCTTTGGTTAATACTTCCTGTTATTGTTTCGGATGAGCTTTTGGTTTTTGCCTCCATTGAAACAAACTGCCAGGTTCCCACAATGGAATTATCACCGCCATTATTTGTGCCGGTCGTATCGGTAACGGGAGGAGGTGTTGTAGTGGTTGTTTTAGTTAACTCCTTCTGGCATGACAAAACGCCAACAGAAGCAGATAATAATAATAGGTAAAGTTTATTATTCATAGAGATACGGTTTTCGAATTGGCACAAATATATGAGTTAACAATTCTTTATACCAGCTTACCCTGTGAATGTTGAAAATTTATTGGTGAACGATTGTTTTCTGGCTATTAAGGCATTCACCCCTTTTATCAGCTATTGTTTTTTACCTTGCAGTATCTAACATTGCCCCTATATGAAAAAAGTTTTTGATGATGCGGCCACCGCCATATCTGATATTAACGATGGTGCCACTATTATGTTTGGCGGTTTCGGCCTTTGCGGTATTCCCGAAAATTTAATTGCTGCTTTAAAAAAGAAAGACGTAAAACAATTAACCTGCATATCCAACAATGCGGGCGTTGACGATTTTGGCCTGGGCCTGCTGCTTAAAACAAAACAAATAAAAAAGATGATGAGCAGCTATGTTGGCGAAAATGCAGAATTTGAAAGGCAATTGCTGTCTGGCGAACTGGAAGTTGATCTTATTCCGCAAGGCACGCTGGCCACACGCATACAAATGGCCGGCATGGGGATTCCTGCCTTTTTTACGCCCGCAGGTTATGGTACCGAAGTGGCGGAAGGTAAAGAAGTGCGTGTGTTCAATAACAAACATTATCTTATGGAATATGCCCTTCACGCAGACTATGCTTTTGTAAAAGCCTGGAAAGGCGATACAATGGGCAACCTTGTTTTCAATAAAACAACAAGAAATTTTTCTACTTCAATGGCTAAAGCCGGCAATATTACAATTGCGGAGGTAGAAGAATTAGTGGAACCTGGCGAACTTGACCCTGATCATATTAATGTTGCAGGCATTTATGTGCACCGCATATTTAAAGGCAGTAATTATGAAAAGCGCATTGAAAGAAAAACGGTGAAGATAGGAAAGCCGTAAATGGTGAATAGGAGACCGTGAATCACTGTAAATTATCATTCATCAAATCAAAAATCAGACATTAAAATATGGCTTTAGATAAATATGGTATAGCAATACGCATTGCCCGGGAACTGAAAGATGGCATGTATGTAAACCTTGGCATTGGCATCCCCACCCTCGTTTCCAATTTTATTCCTGAAGGAGTAACGGTGGTATTGCAAAGTGAGAACGGCATCCTGGGCATGGGGCCTTATCCTTCTGAAGAAAATATAGATGCCGACCTGATTAATGCCGGAAAAGAAACAGTAACCGTAATAAAAGGCGGTGCTTTTTTTGACAGTGCGGAAAGTTTTGGTATGATACGCGCCGGTAAAATTGATCTTACTGTTTTGGGCGCGATGGAAGTAAGCGAAAAAGGCGATATAGCCAACTGGAAAATACCCGGCAAAATGGTAAAGGGCATGGGCGGTGCGATGGATTTGGTGGCCAGCGCAAAGAATATAATTGTAGCCATGCAGCATACAAACCCTAAGGGAGAAAGTAAACTTTTATCAAAATGTTCTTTGCCTTTAACAGGCCTTGCCTGCGTTAAAAAAGTGGTTACCGAGCTTGCCGTTATTGATATTACACCTGAAGGTTTTTTATTGAGAGAAGTTGCACCTGGTGTGAGCGTGGAAGAAGTGAAAGCTAAAACTGCGGGTAGACTGCTGATTGATGATTATGTAAGGGAAATGGCTATTTAATGCAGAGCCTGGTTGATACAGAAAACACAATATTCAACTTCACTTGCAGAACCTAAAAATTGAACATTGCGTATTGAGCGTTGAAACACACTCCTGCAATCAATCCTGCCCGGTTTCAATTCTTTCAAGTTTTAACGGCGGTGTTGGCGAAACAATCAGCGGGAATTTTTCAATGGTTACAGAACTGGGATCCAGTCCAAACCCTTTTTCTTCACTAAGGCTAAGGTCTTTCAGCCATAAATGAAATTTCATAATCAGCTTTTCATAAAAAGGCAGATCGTTATCATTGCTCAGAAATTTTTCCATCACAATAAACTGAAAATCGCCCACTATATTATTTTTCTCAAGGCTTTCATAACGGCTGGTAATATTCACTTCCTTATTGTTTACCAGTTCTTCCAGTACTTTTCTGAACATCAGGTTAACTCTCTGCTGCACACGAAAACCAAGGCGAAATTCAATGCGGATAATATCGTTGGGAATTATATGCTCAACATAATAATCGCAGGTATAAGGATCGTCAAGCGTATCTATATGCACGAGCCAGTAAATATCGGCACGCTTGGGCTTTTTATTGAGAATGGAATAGATGATCTTATGTTCAATTTCTTTGTGATTATCGGCGCTGGTTAAATACACCAGGTGCGTTGCATATTTGGGGATTGATTTATCATTGCTTAATTCCTGTATCAAGGGAATATAATGTTCAAGCTTTACAAATTCCACGTACCTGTTCTTGATCTTGCGGCTCCTGTACCACGTGTACATCACAAGAAACAATAAGCCACCTACTAATAATGTTACATAACCGCCATGCGGAAATTTTTGAAGATTAGCCGTTAAAAAGGAAAGTTCGATGGTAAGATACACAGAAAGGTATAGCACAATCCAGAAATTACCTGCCTTTTTCATCGCTATATAATTAGCAAAAAGAATAGACGTACTTATCATGCATATAGTAATGGCAAGCCCGTAAGCAGCTTCCATATTGCCCGATTTCTGAAAATGTAAAACAATGCCGGTGCAGCCAATAAATAACAATGTATTAATGCCCGGAATAAATACCTGGCCTTTTGCATCGGTGGGATAAGATATCTTCATCTTGGGCCAGAGGTTTAACCTTTGTGCTTCTGCTATTAAAGTAAAAGAACCCGAAATAAGCGCCTGGCTTGCAATAACAGCGGCAATTATGGCTATAATAACACCCGTCATTCTAAACCAATGCGGCATTATCCCAAAAAAAGCATTAAAAGATTCCGCAAGATTCCCGCTTATTTCAATGCCTTTATAATTAGCCAGCAGCCATGCACCCTGCCCCATATAATTTAAAATAAGAGAGGTTTTTACGAATATCCACGATATGCGGATATTCCTGCGGCCACAATGGCCCATATCGGAATACAAAGCTTCTGCACCGGTGGTGCACAGGAAAACAGAGCCTAATATCCAGAAACCTTCCGGGTAATTTGTAAGCAGTTCAATGGCATAATGCGGGCTAAAAGCCCTGAAAATATAAAAGTCATCTGCTATATGTAATATGCCCAGGGCGCCCAGCATAATAAACCATACAGTCATTAGCGGCCCGAATAACCTGGCTATTGAAAGTGTGCCAAACTGCTGCACAAAAAATAAAATCGCCAGTATTACCAATACCACTATTACAATGGTACTTCTTGTTATTTCTTCAAAAAAGGGAATTTGTCTTAAACCTTCAACTGCTGCGGTAATGGAAATGGGCGGCGTGAGAATACCATCTGCCAACAGTGCGGCGCCGCCAATCATTGCCGGTAAAACAAGCCATTTTTTTCGCCTTCTTACCAATGCGTATAAACCGAAAATGCCGCCTTCGCCTTTATTATCAGCCTTTAAAGTAAGTATTACATATTTAACGGTGGTTTGAAGTGTAAGTGTCCATATAATACAGGACAGAGAGCCCAGCACAAGGCTTTCACTTATAACCTTTCCATTCACAATTGCATTGAGTACGTAAAGGGGGGAAGTGCCTATGTCGCCATAAATAATTCCCAGTGCTATTAATATGCCCGCGGCTGTAACCCGGTTGATGTATTTGCTCACATTCAAAAATTAAATCCAATAATTACAGCAGGCAACGTTACGAGGTTTTTTCGTCAATCGGTTCATCAAAAATCCTTCGCAAAGATATTTGGGGAACCTGTGAAATCATTAAAGGAAATTTTTCAACCGTTACAAAACTGGGGTCGAGCCCAAAACCTCTTTCTTCACTAAGGCTCGCTTCCTTCAGCCAGAAATGCAGTTTCATAATTATCTTTTCAAAGAAAGGCAATTCATTGTCCTGTGAAAGATATTTTTCCATTACAATGAATTGGAAATCGCCCACCACATTATTGCGCTCCAGGCTTTCGTACCGGCTGGTAATATTCACTTCATTATTATTCACCAAGTCTTCCACCACTTTCCTGAACATAAGGTTTATTTTTTGCTGCACTCTGAAACCGAGGCGGAATTCAACCCGTATAATGTCGTTTGGAATAATGTGGTCAACAATGTATTCGCAGGTGTAAGGATCATCAACCGTGTCAACATGCACAAACCAGTAAATATCGGCGCGCTTGGGTTTCTTGTTCAGGATGGAATAAATGATCTTATGTTCAATTTCTTTAGGGTTGCCCGCGCTTGTCATGTAAACAAGATGCGTGGCATATTTTGGTACAGATTTATCATTGCTTAATTCCTGTATCATGGGAATATAATGTTCCAGCCGCACAAATTCCACATACCTGTTTTTGATCTTGCGGCTCCTGTACCACACATACATGATAATAAAATTCACGGCGGCAATCAGCATGGTTATGTAACCGCCTTCTAGGAATTTATGCGATAAGGCCGCAAGAAAAGTTAGTTCAACACCTAAGTAGAAGATGAGAAAAACATATATCCAGAAAGCCTTTACCCTATGCAGTACCATAAAGTTGGCAAACAGTATGGTTGTGGCAATCATGGTGATAATAATAGCCAGGCCGTAAGCTGCTTCCATTTTTGATGATTCCCTGAAATACAAAACAACACCTGTGCAACCCAGGAACATCAGCAGGTTCATGGCGGGAATAAATAACTGGCCCTTTGCTTCAGAAGGATATTTTACCTTCAGCTTTGGCCATAAATTAAGGCGCAGCGCTTCGCCAATTAATGTAAATGAACCCGCAATCATTGCCTGGCTTGCAATAATGGCGGCGCTTGTTGCTATTACAACCCCTATAATTACAAACCAGTCTGGCATAAGATCGTAAAATGCATTCAGGTGCAATTGTTCTTTCAAGGAAGGGGTAATCGTCATACCTGTTCTGTGTGCCAGCAGGTAAGAGCCCTGCCCGATATAGTTGATGATAAGGCAGGTTTTTACGTAAACCCACGAAACGCGGATATTGCCGCGGCCGCAGTGCCCGAGGTCGCTGTAAAGCGCTTCGGCACCCGTTGTACAAAGAAATACTGCGCCTAATAAAATAAAAGCGCCTTTATAATAAATAAGAAACCGGACGGCATAGTAGGGATTAATCGCCTTAAAAATGCTCAGGTCGTCCATTAAATGCATGCCGCCTAAAATGGCAATCATGGTAAACCATATAAACATAATAGGCC
>JAEWJV010000426.1 GCA_023386395.1 Bacteroidota bacterium | reverse complement strand
GGTAAAAGCATTTGCCAATGAATGGGCAGGCAAAGGTGTCAGCGTAAATGGCATTGCACCCGGTTATATTGCAACAGATAATACAAAGCCTTTACAAGACGATGCAGTAAGAAATAAATCGATTCTTGAACGTATTCCCGCTAATCGCTGGGGCACACCTGATGATTTAAAAGGCGCAATCATATTTTTGTGTTCACATGCTTCTGATTATGTTAATGGAACCATATTAAATGTTGATGGCGGCTGGATGGCGAGGTAGATGGAAAGCAGGATTGGAATAAGGTATAGTTATAAGGCTTACATCAGGATTCACGTTTGACAATTCACGAAAAAAGATAATCATGGAAATAAGATTTGAACATGGCATTAAAGAAACAGCAGCCATGCAAACAGAAGAATTACGTTCCTCTTTTTTGGTTGACAAGCTCATGCAGGATGATAAAATTCAATTGGTATATTCCCATTATGACCGTGTAATTGTAGGCGGTGCCAAACCTGTCAGTCAAAAATTATTTTTAGATACGCATCCCGAATTGCGTGCAGACTATTTTTTATTACGCCGTGAGCTTGGTATCATTAATGTTGGCGGCAAAGGCAAAGTAATCGCTGATGAAGCGGTGTATGAGTTAAATAAACTTGACTGTTTGTATGTGGGGAAAGGCGTTCAAAAAGTTTACTTTGAAAGTGTTGATACAAAGCAGCCTGCTATATTCTATCTTTTATCATCTCCTGCACATGCTGTGCACCCGGTGCAGGTTGCGCGTAAAGAAGAGGTAGAAAATGCAGTGCTTGGTTCTTTACAAACCAGCAATGAAAGAACCATCTACCGTTATATTCATGAAAACGGTTTAAAGAGCTGCCAGCTTGTAATGGGCTTAACCATTTTAAATACCGGCAGTGTTTGGAACACTATGCCGGCACATACACATACACGCCGTATGGAAGCATATTTTTATTTTGATGTGGCCGATGACCAGCGTATATTTCATTTTATGGGCCAGCCACAGCAAACAAGGCATATTGTAGTAGCTAATCATGAAGCGGTTATTTCCCCGCCATGGAGCATTCATGCAGGTTGCGGCACCAGCAATTATGCATTTATATGGGGCATGGCCGGCGAAAATTATACTTATTCTGATATGGATGCAGTAGCTATTGCCGATTTAAAATAATTTAGCATTGAGCTTTGCCCTGGTGGTAAATTAGATATTCAACCCCGATCAAAATACAATAAAGACTTCCTGAAAGATTTGCAGGGTTAAGTGAGCGATTATTTAAATTTGAAATAAACAAATTAATATGAAAACACTTATGCTAACCTGCATTGCTGCACTTACTCTTTCCTGCCAGTTACAGGCACAAACAAATAATAATTATGATTCGGTGCTTGCCAAAAAATTGCAGGCAGATGATTACGGAATGAAAATGTATGTGCTTGCCATATTGAAAAAAGGCACTTCAACAGATACTTCCAAAGCGGCGAGAAGTGTTGCCTTTAAAGGCCATATGGCAAATATTGATCAACTTGTCTCTGAAAACAAATTGGTAATTGCAGGCCCCTTTGAAGAAAATGACAAACATTACGAAGGCATTTTTATTTTTAATACCGCAGATATTGATGAGGCAAAAAAATGGGTAAGCTCAGACCCTGCCATACAGGCAAAATACCTGGATTTTGAATTACTGCAATGGTATTGTACGGCTGCCTTGCAGGAAATACCGGGCTTGCACAATAAGCTTACGAGAAAAACTTTTTAAATCGCTATGTAAGGACGCCTTAAGTTCATTAGGGTTAAACTACACCACATAAATTTTATCATAGCATTTACAATAAATAAATGAAATTGGCCATTATATATTTATCGTATTGAACTATGAGTATAAAAGTATATCGCCTGTTGCGCAATAATCAGGAAGAAGGCCCTTTTACGGCAGAGGAGCTTATTCAAAAAAATCTGCGCCCATACGATTTAATATGGGTTGATGGCAGTAGTGCGACATGGCGTTACCCGGCAGAAATACCGCAGTTTAAACAGTATGCCGCTTTGCCTGGTGAAAGCGATGTTATGCAGCCGGCAATGAACAAATTTTCGAAAACAGCGCAACCTGCCACGCATGTTGCAATAGCCATTAATAATGATACTTCACCAGCTATAAAAGAAAAACCACGCTATAAAGTTTCTGCGGCGTGGAGTAAAATTCAAACCGTGGCTAAGCCTGCCGTTAAAGATAACCAGCCGGAAAATGAAAAGAAGCGCAGCGTAAAGAGAAGCATGGTAACCAGCCAGGCGCATGACATAACATCAAAATCGTTAAGCTGGGAAGATGCATGGCTGGATTGGGAGAAAGAAAAGGATGATATATCGGCTACAGCAAAAAAAGTACGCTTCAATACAAAAAGCGAACCTGGTAAACAGCCCGATAAAAAAACGCCAATGCTTCAAACGAAATATGCGCAGCCACTTCACGCATTGGAAGATAAATACATTGATAATATTTTGCAGCAAAAGCAAAAAACAAAGCGGTCGTTTTCATTTGGTAAAACAGGAGATTTTATTTTGCCTGTCTTCGCTTTGATCGTAATTTTCAGCATTGCATACTGGCTTTTTCATGACACGGAGATGCCTGCAATACCTTCGCACACTTCAAAGCAGCAGGCAGTTTCCGGCGCTAATACCACCAATGCAATTCAAAGCGTTAATACCGCTTCAGATGAAAAGCCAGGGACTTCATCCACACAACAGCAGGCTGCTTTAATTTCTAAAAACACAGTGCTGACTGAACGGGCCAAAGAAAGAAAAAAGTATATGCACAACCTGCCGCTAATCATGATTCGAAACCTGCTGATAAAACTGCGGCAATATTATCTGGACAAACACAGGATGCACAACCATCCAATGATGATATTGATAAAACACAAGCGCTCAATAATAAAACTGCAGATAATTCAAAGACTACTGATAACAGCAAGGATGAAAGTGTTAATGCTGCGGCGGTAAAGTCATCCGTCAACAGTAAAAAAATAATAGCAGGTTATGTAAAATTGCCATCGCAGATTGAAATGAAAAATGGTATCGCCAATATAAAAATTGAAAATGTAGGCGATGTTGATCTCGATCTGGTTGTTGTGGATGTGCAATATTTTAATGCTGCCAACAACTTTAAGAAAGGCGAAACATTTTATTTGCATAATTTAAAGGCAGGCAGGGATATAACAATTAAAACCCCGAAAGATGCAGCTTCTGCTTACGCCACGTCTAAAATTTCCCTGATCAGTTCAGATGCAAAACAATTATATGTGGTGAATGATAACTGATCCATTCATTCCTAAATTTGAGCACAATTTTTTATAATGCCAGTTGAACTTACCTCGAAACATATTGTGTTATTTGGCGCCGGAAAATCCTCATCCGTTCTTATTGATTATCTTAAACAATTAGCTGCAGCAAAAAGCTGGCAGGTTACTGTTGCAGACAGCGATCTGCAATTGGTACAGCAGAAAGTTGGTACACATAAAAATGTTACAGCAGCATCTGTAGATATTACCAATGCTGAAGAAAGAAAAAAATATATAGGCAGCGCAGATATTGTTATTTCTTTAATGCCGGCGCATTTGCATTACCTGGTGGCTGTTGATTGCATTGAATTAAAAAAACATTTACTCACGGCTTCTTATGTTGACGATAATATAAAGAAGCATGCGAATGCCATCAAGCAAAACAATCTTTTGTTTTTATATGAGATGGGGCTCGATCCCGGCATCGACCACATGAGCGCCATGCAGCTTATTCATTCAATAAAAAAACAGGGCGGCAGGATCATATCTTTCAAATCGCATTGCGGCGGATTGATTGCTCCTGAAAGCGATGATAATCCCTGGCATTATAAAATAAGCTGGAACCCGCGCAATATAATTATGGCCGGAAAAGCAGGGGCGGTATACAAGGAGAATGGAGAAACTGTTACTTTAAAATATGAAGAATTATTTTCCGGCAAACATGGTGCAGATGTGCCGGGCTTAGGCTGGTATGCTTTTTATGCTAACCGCGATTCGCTTGGTTATATGTCGTTATATAATCTTGAGGAAGCTGAAACTTTCATGCGTACAACATTGAGGCATCCTGATTTTTATTTTGGCTGGAAAAATATTGTTGACCTTAAATTAACCGATGAAGAAAAGGTGTATGAAACGGAAGGGCTAACCATATCATCTTTTTTCAGGCAGCATTTTGAAAAACATGGTTTTGGTGAATGGCTTACGCAATTGCTTAGCTCAAGACTTGAGTATGCAAAAAAAATGATGGAACAGTTAATGAGCCTTATGCAGGCAGAACAGGATGCCATAAGTGAAGGAGAGGAGCCTGATGATGATTTTATGATGATTGACGAAAAGGGCGAATTAACAACGCTCAATGTGGATGATGTAAAAAGTAAAGCTGCCGAAAGCGTAGCAGTTCAGATGCATGAAGCCAATCTTACATTGAAACAATTATTTTTCCTGGGTTTGAATGATGATACACCTATCAATAAAGGGCTGTGCAGTGCGGCAGACATTATGCAGTTTGTAGCGGAGAAAAAGCTTGCATTGCAGCCTGGTGATAAAGACATGATAGTAATGCTGCATGAAATAGAATATGAAACAGGCGAAAAAAAGTCTGCTGTAAAATCTTCGCTTGTTGTAAAAGGCGATGATAATATTCATACGGCAATGGCTAAAACAGTGGGGCTGCCGCTGGGCATTGCCGTCAAATTAATACTGGAAGGAAAAATTAATGAAACAGGATTGCTTATTCCAAATCTCTCTTCTATTTATCAGCCTGTTCTTGAAGAATTAAAACAGCATGATATTGCTTTTAATGAAGAAGAACTATAACCGTATTACTTTTTTTTGTCAAATACACTAAATTTCTTAACTGCTATTTCGACTTCGCTCAATAATAGTCTTCGGCTCCGCTCAGACTATTGCAAATCCATACTTCCAAATACGGGATTTTCCCCCTATTCAACGGTATAAATCACGTAAAAACATATTTCGCTACAACTTTATTTTGCATGCAAAGGTTTAAAACAGTTCACCCCTAAAGCTATTTTATGATGTACCTATGCAAACAACAGTGGATTTTAAGGCAAAAAAGGCGTGCATTTAAATGCACGCCTTCTTTATTTATATTATCCCCATTGTGCTATTAAAATTTTAGGAAACACCTATTTATGCTATAACGTTCTTAGTTCGTCATGCCGGGGTAACGAGACAGCTCTGTAACAGTACAACACGTTATCTATGAGTTATTCAAAAATTACTAATTGCCTTCCAGCACATTGTTTGATGTGTCACTATCGGGAAAATCATGTTCAGGATCTATAGTAACTTTTACAATTTTTGAAGCTGAAGGATAACGGAAAGTCCATGTTCCGCCACGCTGCCATACTTCAGCAGGCAGGGTGAGGGTATCTTTTTTACCATTTTCCTGTTCAATCAATAACGGCACCGGCAACACCATTTGCTCGTTATTCACAACCGTTATCAATGCACCTTTTGCAGGATCATTTTCAACATATTTAATTTCTGTAACACCCTGGTCCAGCTTATCATTGGTCATAAACCATCCGCGCCAGAAATAAGAGAGGTCTTCACCGCCCACATTTTCCATTGTTCTAAAGAAATCATACGGTGTAGGATGTTTAAACGCCCACCGTGCAACGTAGGTTCTGAAAGCAGAATCAAACCTTTCTTCACCCAAAATATACTTGCGTAAAATATCAAGCCCGGCGCCCGGTTTCCGGTAAGCTGCATTGCCTAAAAATGGCTGTTGCGTTACATCGGGAATCGTCATGATGGCATCAGCATTCTTTCTGAACATAGAAGTTGCTGCACGCTGAATATCAGCTTTTCTATAATATTCGCCGTTATTAAATCCTTTTGTAGAAATACCGTTGATGAAAGTATTAAAACCTTCATCCATCCAGGGGTATTTTCTTTCATTGGAACCAACAATCATGGGGAACCAGTTATGCCCAAACTCATGATCGGTTACGCCCCATAAACCACCGTTCTTCGCTTTCCATGAACAAAACACAATGCCGGGATATTCCATACCGCCAACACGGCCTGCCACATTGGTGGCTGAAGGGTAGGTAAATTCATACCATTGTTTTGAATTGAATTCTATAGTTCCTTTTGTGTATTCAGTAGAACGGCCCCAGGCTTCGTTGCCGGCGCTTTCAACCGGGTACACAGATTGCGCTAATGCTTTCTTGCCGCTGGGTAAGTT
>JAEWJV010000402.1 GCA_023386395.1 Bacteroidota bacterium | reverse complement strand
ATATAGCTTTTGGCAAATAAGGGTTCATATCCATTGTTTCACTTCCGTAACACCAACAGGGCGTAACAGATAATGACACACCAACATTATTACTTTCGAATTTTTTAGCACATTGCGCTGCTTCCTGCACGCCGCCAATGCAGGAATCTGCTATCACACATTGCACGGGCGAACCATCGGGATAACGCAATTCGCTTGTATAAAATGCAGCAACGCGCTGCGCCATCTTCATGGTAGTTTCTTCCAGTGATTCACGAATGCCACCTAACCGCCCGTCGATAATAGGGCGAATACCAATCTTTGGATAATCTGTTTGTTTATTCATATTGTAATTATTAGCAGTGAATGATGCGCAATACTGTAAAAACCCAAAACAGGCAGAACATTGTATATTCCTAATCAATACTGTGTGCTGGCTATTGAATATTAATTGTTCAGTTTACATTCACCATGCGCTTTGCTCTTACGCCTTCGCCTTGCTCTGCGTTTTATTTACTTTATTAAATTGATTTATATTTTTTGTTAACCGGGAATACCGCTTTCACGCCCATTCACCGTTCATGTCATTTAAATGCCTGCTCTACATCGTTTAAAGACACGCCTAACAGTTGCTGGCTGATAGCATCTAATGCCTTTTCATCGCCGGTGAAATGATACACCGATTGTTTATGCACGAGTGATTGACTGGGTTGAAGGAAAGCAGCAGGCGATACGCTTTCAATTTCATAGAAAGGCCCCATTTGCGAACCATCGGCCAAAGGCCCGTCGTTATAAGCATTTACTGCATCGCCGGAAAATGGCGGTTTTATTGTATTCCATTCCTGGTTTAAATATTTTGCTGAAGCATCGGGTTCAAACATTGCAATCGTCAGCACTTTATTTTCAGGATCATAACTGCCGATAGCGGGTTTTGCATATTTAGGTTTAATGCCAAGTTTGCCACGGCTTTTGCCATCAGCTTTGAAGAAAAGTTTATCGTCATCATGCTTCAATCTGTCGGCAGGAATTTCGCCGAAATAATTTGTTGTAGCCACATCTTCAAAGTTGGCGCCCTTAGCATTTTTATACGGCACAACAATTACTGTAGACGGCGTATTCTTCATCATATCCAAAATCCAAATACAAGGCATGCCTGTTGCTTCTGTCCAGGCATCTTTGCCTGTATTGATTAATGTATTGGTTGTTTCATACGCCACAGCCTTAACGCCTGCATCCAGTGTTATGCCGGTGTTGGATTGTATTTCATCATTATTTAAAATAGCAACCGCCCTGGTAACCGATAACTGTAATGGCGTGTTATGGTAATTGGTGAGCTGCATATCTTTTTGCATGGTAACACTATTGTCAGTTTGTGCCGTTACCTTCCATACTTCCGTATCAAATGCAGCCGGTGTTTTCCAATGATCGAACACCATTGAATCGCCGGGTTTAAAGAATAGAGAAAAGCGGCCGCCTTCGGGGCCAAGCCACAAACGGTTTTCGCCGCCATAAGCATTCATGTGCGCATCTTCCGGGCCGCTGAATGCCTTGTAATTTACCCAGCCGAAACTAAAACCGCTTTCGCCGTCAACAGTTGACGTAAAAACTTTTGCCTGGTATTTAGACGATACAATTACCTGTGCATTGCCGTTATTGGATTTTAAAATGATAACACTATCATGCTGCTGCAGAAAATTCAAATCGTAACCAAATGTTCCCTTTGCGTATCTTGATGAATCATTTGCTGCTGCCGTTTGCGTTTTATCAGCTGAATTATTACACGAAGATGCAAACATCATAAACTGCCCAATGATTAAGGTTTTAAAAAATATTTTCATACAATGGTTTGATGAATAAACCTGCAATCGTTTCCTGATCATATTTTAATCGTTTAAGCTTACTATAAAAAAATTATTACCTGCTGCCGCAACTTTCGCGGACAATCAATCTGGCTTCTACAATAACATCAGCATTCTTTTTACTTTTATTATGCAGCCTGTTCAAAATAAGTTTTATGGCTTCTTTACCAATATCTGCAAGCGACTGGCTCACATAAGTAACCGGCGAATAGAAGAAATCGAAAGCGTCGCTTTCATCAAAAGAAATAATAGCTAGATCATCAGGCACTTGAATGCCCAGTTTGTTTATTTCTTTTAAACCTGCAACAGCCAGCGAGTTGGTAGCAAAAAACAAAGCATCAACCTGTAAAGGCTTAAGCAATGCTTTTAGTTTTGCAGCCACATCTTTTTCAATATTCTGGTAGCTGGCCTCAATAAGCCATTGTTTTTTAAAGCGGATATTATTCTCTTTTAATGCTGCTTTATATCCCTGCTTTCTATCCTGCATGTGCGACTGCATTGTATCGTAGGCCACCATGCCTATTCTCCTGCGGTTATTTTTAATGAGCTGCTTTACAGCCTTGCCGGCAGCATTAAAGTTGTTGATATGAACGCAATCAACTTTTAATCCCGGGAAAAAACGGTCCATTAAAACAACCGGTATGCCTCTTTTTACAATGGTTTCAATTTGCTTTTCCGTACCGGATGCAGGCGCAATAATAAAAGCATCAACCAGCCTTGTTGAAAATACGTCAATCAAATCAAGCTGCTTTTCTGCGCTTTCATCACTGCTGCCGAAGATCACGACATACCCGTGTTTCTTTGCTTCATCTTCTACAATTCTTGCTATAGTTGAAAAGAAAGGGTTTGAAATATCAGCTACAATCAATCCAATTGTTTTTGTTTTGCCCATCTTAAGGCTTTTAGCAATAAGGTTTGGCTGGTAATTCAATTCAGTTGCAGCTTTCCGTATTTTCTTGGCCATATCCGCACCTACCCTCGCCTCCTTTTCTTTTCCATTTAATACATAAGAAACCAATGCTACCGATACGCCAATATGTTGTGCTACATCTTTAAGTGCTACCTTCTTTTCCACTATATGAGTATTAGGTGTGATCTTATAATTTAAAAGCCGACAGCTTTCTATAACCGGCTGGCAATATCTTCCGGATCTACATTGCCGCGTATTATTTTTTTCAGCCTGCCTGTTTTATCATATTCCGCCACAAAAGGAAAGCGCTGAATGTTATAATATTTCTGCACAACAAATGTGTAACCTTCTGAACCAATTTTTATATTTTGATGACCAGATAATTTATACCTGTCATCAAAGGCTTTTACTTCTTTTAAATTTTCATAAGAAATCATTACAAACTGTTTGTCCTGTAATTTATTCATGCGCTTCAGCATAGCTTCAGTAAATTCCTTACAATGATCGCAGGTGGGTGAAAAATAAATCAAAATAACAGGTTTGGTTTTGGAAAGCTGTTCATACGTATAACCCTGCCCGTTTGTAAGCCTTATTTTAAAGGGAGCAATACTGCTATTGCTCCCCTGAGAAAACAACTGCATGTATATGAACAAACCAAAAAGAACGAGGACAAAACTTTTTTTCACTGTAACTGCATTTTTAGGTGAACTGTATTGTAATTGGTTACAATATTACAGAAGCAATGCTATTCCTGCTTAATTCACCTCCAGATGATCTTTGTCAGGCAATGCCGGAAATGCATTATGCGGTTCTGCCTGGTACCAGAAAACTGTTGAGGCAATATCGTCCTGCAACGGAAGATAACGGCCGCCATCGCGCCAGCCAAGTGCCTGTATCGTTACCTTAAGATTCTTTTCAAATCTTATAGGGTCTTTCAGATGCCAGCGGTACATGCCAAACCTTTGTGCAATCTGGTAATGACCATCTCCTTTAATTACCTGGTGAAGGCCCACATATGGAGTAGAGAATTCTGTATAGTTCACTTCTTCTACACCGGCATCATTTTTCTTCCTGGTATCAAAATCGTAAGAGCCGCAGAAGTAATCTTCTGTGCCGGTGCCATTGATGGTTGGATAATCAGTATCGCCATCCATGAAGAACTTAATTTCACCTTCACCCCACCAGCCGTTATTGTGCACGCCCCAGGCCATGTAAGTGCCTACATACTGGCCCTTACCAACGATGCTGTCAACCAGCACATAATCTGTTTTAAAAGGCAATGGATTAGTGCGGCGGAACTGTGCATGGAAATAAGCGGCGTCTTTAGGCACATCGGTTAATGTATAATCAACCTGGTAATAGAGCACCATGTCTTTATCATCAATATTCTCCATGGTAATCCTGCATTTTTTTCTGAAAGGCATTGGCCAGTAGCAGTTAAATGCACTGCCAGGATTAACGTTCACAGCCAAAGAATTCATCTGGGCATATTTACCCCATCCCATGCCAAAGAAATCGCCTACAGGCACTTCAACGGATGGCGTGGTTTCATCATCCCAGTAAAAGCGCAGGATGGAATAACGCCAGTTACCCGTTGGTGTCATCCATATATGCTGAATAGCGCCGGGGCCTGAAATTTCAGCAACGGTAAATGTTGTATGCGCTTTAATAACAACACTGGGGCTTACCTTCCATCCTTTACCTAAATCCCTTGATGCACTAAGACCGGTGCCCGTTGTTGCCATGCCGCCCTTGCCTTTCTCACCATTGAAATTTTCAGGACTGATAGAACGTGTTTTGGCATCAGACATCATAAAAATGTTGCTGAGATCTGAATTAATGCCGTTGAACGACTGCGCATAAGCGCCGGCACATATAAAACTTGCTAAAACAAATAATAAGTTTTTTTTCATGTGTGTATTTTTTGGTTTGTTAGTACATAGATTTTGATCACGATTATAAATTATTTAATTTATTAAGACGGTTTGGTTTTTTGAAACCTGTTATGCATTATGGCTTATTCAGCTCAGCTATCTGCGGCACTATTTCCGCCGGTGTTTTCCTGCTTAGCCCAAAATAAAACTTTTGACCTGAATAATATTTTTCTCTCATTTCAAAATTCTCAAATGCCACGCCACCCGGTATATCAATGTAATTGCTTTTGTTGGCGCTGCCGCCACTCCAATATTTCGCTCTTCCGTTTACACGTACACATAACGACGTATCGGCCTGCTGTTCTTCTTTTTTCCAGTATTGTGTTAGTTTGAAAAAAGGACGATAACGCCAGCTCCATCTTGCATAATAAGCTTCCTGCTGCGGCCATGATGAAAGCGAAGCAAAACTTTCGTTTGTTTCAGCCAGAACAATATAATCATCATTTTTATCTTTTAATAATTCATTGAGCGGATATGTTTTCTTTTCTATAAAATCAATTCCATCAAACCCGCTGTATAATTCTCCAGCTTTTATTACTTTATTTTTTAAGTATAACAAACGCAGCCTTGAATAATTACCCATTGTTGCCGTTAATGAACACCGCTGCATAGGCGTACTGTTTTCTTCATTGTGTATCTCAAAACACAATTCCTCAGGATTATCACTGCGGATACTAATCTTAAAATATGGATGCGCGCCGTTTAAAAATTGTTCCATAAATACATATAGAGAGAGTTGTTCTATATCAGGATGCTGAGGGTCAGGATGCGTAATCACGCCACGGCTTATAGCCGCAGGGTAATAACGCCCGGGTTCCGAGCTGTCGCTTGCCCACATCAGCTTACCCCATTTGCCATCAACACGCGATGGAGAAATTTCACTAAACTCCATTTTCCCATTAACTACAGGTTCAACCGCAATAAAATTGATCATATCAATGTGCCCTTTATACTCATAACCCACACGTATTAAACCACGCGGGCCGCCTTCTTTTTCTTTTACCGGGTTTTCAATGTCATACGGCCATAGGCCAAAAACAATTCCATTATGAATGCCCCATACGGCAGGGCTTTTTTCATTTATTGGCCTTATCCATTCTACGTTCGCTGATACTGCCTGGGCTTCTGAATTTTTTATAATTAATATAGCCCAGGCAAAAAGCAAAAAGAATTTTTTATGTGAGAAGCACAAATGCATCTGTGAATTATCTATTACAACTGTTTTTTATATTAATCATTAATGCGCCTGCAACTTTTTAAATTATGGGCAGATGCCTGCCTGTGCAGGCACCATACCCATTTCTTAAGAGACAAACCATCATTGCTATAAATTAATAGCCTACATTTTGTTTATACACGCCGAATGAATAATTCATTTGCGGTTGCGGTATAGGCATAAACTCATCACGTCCTGAAGTGAATTTTCCATCTTTCATCCATGACCTGTTGCGCGGATATTCTTTTGCGAAGTAGGCATTTAAAATGGGTTCTGCAACACCCCAGCGAACAAGATCATACCAACGCACACCTTCCATTGCAAACTCTAAACGGTCTTCCCACATCAATGCTTTCCATGCAAAATCTTTTGTCCATGTGCAGTTGATGCCATCCTGGTAAAGGCTTATTTTGTAATCCAGTGTTGGCTTGCCATCTGCAAAAATCAGGCGGCCGGTACTGTTAGCGGCACGCTGCCTTATTTGGTTTATAATAGGCAATGCTTCTTTTTCCCTTCCAAGCCTGATGAGTATCTCAGCTTTCTGCAATAATATCCTGTCGTAACGGATAGCAATTTCATTCTTTGAATTCCACATCCAGAAAAGGTTAACGAGGCCGGGGCTGTTTGATTCCACATTTTCTTTAAGTGAATTGAAGTAACCATAGTTAGCCGGGTCTCTTGCACCGCTGCTATCAAATAATAGCTCTTGCTGATACTTCCATGGTAAACCCGGAATAGCTACTGTGTGACCGATGCGGGGATCCCATTCATTATTGGCGAAATAAGATTGTTTATTGGTGATTTCTTCATTATTAAAATCATCAAAAATCGGAATGCCTTTATCATCAACCTTAAATGCATTTACCATATCGTAAGAGGCTTTATGGAAATCGCAGCAACTAAAGTAAGGAGGCCACCATGGCGCGTTCAATGGAGTGCCACCGTTCAAATTACCATTGGTGGTTCCATCATCATGCGAGTATTGCCATTCATATATTGATTCAGGCGATTTATTGTCGTAATCGAATAAAAAGTTGATGGCAAAATCCGGTGCAAGGCTGTATTTGCCGCTATTAATAATATCGTCTGCAATAGTAAGCGCTTTGGATAATGTTTCTGTATTAATATTAACCACTTTATTATTTATATCCTGCTCATAAGCCATCCACATCAGGCATTCCAGCATTTCTGCTTCGGCTGCATATTTTGTTGGTCTTCCTGGTTCGGTTTGTGTTGGAGGTAACACGCTTGCTGCAGCGGCAAAATCATCGTAGATATGTTGCCAGATATCAAGATCGTTCTGTGCATCAGCAGGCCGGTTTGGAATTTTTGCAATGGAATCATTCATTACATTTTCATCAAAATATGGAACCCACTTAAACC
>JAEWJV010000382.1 GCA_023386395.1 Bacteroidota bacterium | reverse complement strand
GCCCACAATATCTCTTATGCCTGCGAAAATATCTTTGAATATGTTAGCGCCAATAATTGTTTCTGCGGTTACAATGCCTAAGTATTCCTGTATTGGTTTGCCTTCAATGTTGTTTGTTGTAGTGAGTAACATGTGTATGGTTTTTTTAATAAAAATAAAACGGTTTTAAAGATAAGTACTTTATATAAACGCGCAGGTCATCAAATCTTTTTCCGAAGTTCATCGGGGCAAGGCGTTTTATAATAACCTGATTCAAAACACAATTCTGCGGAACAGGTTTTATCAAAGAAAGACCATCCACCATTTCCACTTTTTAAATAAACTATATTACACGCAGTTTTACAAAGTGTAAATACCTGCATGAAAATCCTGATAATAGAAGATGAAAAGGCTTTACAGCAATCCATTCAGCAATACCTGGAATACCAGGGTTATATATGTGAAACCGCAGATAATTTTTTAAATGCAAAAGAAAAAATTCAGCAGTTTAATTACGATTGCATTGTTGTGGATATTGGCCTGCCTTACGGCAGCGGCCTCGATATAATAAAGGAATTAAAGCATATGGAATCGAAAGCGGGCATCATAATTATCTCCGCAAAAAATTCGCTGGAAGACAAATTAACAGGACTTGAATCGGGTTCAGATGATTACATCACCAAGCCATTTCATTTATCAGAATTAAATGCGCGTATTAACGCAGTATTGCGGCGCAGGTCGTTTGACGGCAATAAAACCATTGTTTTTAATGAAATCAAACTGGATCCCGACGCGCAAAGAATTATGATGAATGATAAAACCGTAGAGCTTACAGAAAAGGAATACCATTTGCTGGAATATTTTATCGTGAACCAGCGGCGGGTGCTTACCAAGCACGCCATTGCATCGCATGTGTGGGGTGATGAATATGAATATTTAAACAACTACGACTTTATATATACACATATTAAAAACCTGCGCAAAAAACTGGTTGATGCAGGCAGCGGGGATTATATAAAAACAGTGTATGGATCAGGATACCGGTTTACGGATAATTAAAACAGCATGAGGCTTCTTACAAAAACAACACTATATTTTTTAAGCGCAATGACCATCCTGCTGCTGCTGGCAGGCTTTTACCTGTTCAGCCAGTTCAGCAAAGAATTAAGCGATAAGAGCGATAAAGAATTATTACAGGATGAAGCTGCCTGGATTCAATATTTGCAAACCGAAGTTGCCGGCGGCGTTACCTTTATTTTAAGAACGCCGGATATATCCATCTACCCCGTTGATGCACCACCAAATAATTATGCCACCATCACCGATGTAAAGGGCCGCCTTGCCGCAGTGCCTTACCGGCAGTTATCGCAGGTGGTGTCAATTTATGGTATCTCTTATCAAATCATTATTAAAAAATCACAGGAACAAAAAGCGGCTTTAATAACCAATACAACAAAAATTATACTGCTGGTATTTGCAGGGCTTTTTATTGCAACGATATTGTTCAACTGGATCATCAGTAAAAAATTATGGAAGCCTTTTTACCGTTCGCTTCATACAATCAGGCATACAGATTTACAACGCATCCAGGAAACACATTTTGAAAAAACCTACACCAAAGAATTCAACGAACTGAATATGGCATTGAATGCCATGACGGAAAAAATTTATAATGATTTCATCAACATGAAAGAGTTTACGGAAAATGCTGCGCACGAAATGCAAACACCATTAAGTGTTGCGCAAAGCAAACTCGAATTATTGTTGCAAAATGAAAATTTATCGCAGGAAGATATCCGGCTAATCCTTGAGGCTACAACATCTTTAACAAGATTATCCAAATTAAACCAGGGACTGTTGCTGCTGGCCAGGATTGAAAACTATCAATATAAAACAACAACCGCATTAAGCTTAAATGAGGTAACCAAAAAATACCTCGGCCTGTTTGCGGAATTAATAAATGACAAACTGTTAACCGTAACCACAAATTTTGAAGATGAATTTGTAATGCTCCTGCATCCGTTGCTTGGTGATTCGCTTGTATCTAACCTGCTGGGCAATGCTGTAAAATATAATTATACCGGCGGCCGTATTGAAATAACGATAACGGCAAACAGTTACTGCATCAGTAATACAAGTTTGCAGGAAGCCATACCGCAGGAGAAGCTGTTCAGCCGCTTTATGATGCAGGGCAGGGCAGATGCAAATTCCAACGGGCTCGGGCTTGCCATTGTGAAGAAGATTGCAGATACACATAACCTGCTTATTAATTATCGCACAGCAAACGGTGTTGTATATTTTGATATAAAAAAGAAGCCGGCTTCTTCCTGATTTTAATAACAACAAAAGATACCTGCTGCACTCATCCTTTCATTCGTCGATAAATGCCGTTGTTCATCTATCAATCTTAAAACAGTAAAGCTTTAAAGTAGATTTGTGCATATGGCTGCAAACAGGCAATCAGTACTGGCATATCCCGCATTCAGGCATGCAGTGTTCTGGGTTTTTGCCTTCCTGCTGTTAACGTTAATATATGGAACCGCTTATAATAGCTATAGCCTTGGCATAACTATTATTGTTATGCTGCTGCCGGTGCATATAACTTACTTTTATATTCTATCCGGCTGGATACTTCCCCGTTTTTTTTCCCGCGGAAAATATATGCAAGCGGTAATCGCTGTGCTGGTGGTTATGATATGCATGGCCTGCTTATACAGGCTGTTTGAAATTTTTATATCCAATCCTTATATCCTGCACTGGTACACGAAAAGAAATGTAAAGCTCAACTGGCCGCAAATGGATGAAAGCTGGTGGCAGCAGTTGCTGGAACCTTTGGATTTTGCCAATGCGCTTGAAAGAAGCAATGTCGTTGTCTGGATAGGCGTTACGCTTAAATTTATTTCATTATGGTATGAAAGAAGACAAGCCGCAACACAGGCGGAACTGAACTTTTTAAAAAGCCAGTTGCATCCGCATTTTCTTTTCAATTCACTCAATAATTTGTATGCATTTGCTTTGGATAATTCGCCGCGGACGCCGGAAATAATTCTTGGCCTCTCCAATATTCTCCGTTATATGTTGTATGAATGTAATGCTGAAAAAGTATCGCTTAAAAAAGACCTTGATATATTGCACGATTATATTAAGCTGGAGCAATTGCGATATGAAGAAAGGCTGGAATTAAACTTCAATATAAAAGGCGATGTAAACGGGCAGCAGATTGCGCCGCTGCTGATGCTGCCGCTGGTGGAAAATGCTTTTAAACATGGCGCCGGTGAAACCATTGGTGTACCATGGATAAATATTGACCTTTTGGTTAGCGGCCGCGAACTTATTTTTAGAGTGAGTAACAGTAAACCCGATTGCAATACAACAGGCGGCCGCAAACATTTTAGCAAGATTGGTTTATCAAATGTGGAGAAGCGACTTGCACTGTTATATCCGGCAAGGCATACATTTAATATATATAATGAAGAAGAATTGTTTATTGCAGAATTAACGCTTGAATTATACGAAGGCTCAAAACCAATTGCATGACGATAAGAACACTTATTGTGGATGATGAGCCACATGCCATCGACATCATTAAAAGGTATTCGGCTAATATTCCTGAAATTGAAATTGTGGATACCTGTCACAATGCAATAAAGGCCTTTCAGATTATACAGCATAACAAGATAGATTTACTGTTTCTTGATGTAAAAATGCCGGGGCTTTCCGGCACAGACCTGGCACGCAGCCTTAAAAACCCGCCCATGATTGTTTTTACTACGGCTTACCAGGATTATGCAGTGGAGGGCTTTGACCTGAATGCCGTGGACTACCTGTTAAAACCTATTGCTTTCGACCGTTTTTTGCGTGCCGTGGATAAAGTAATGTCGCTGGTAAAAAAAGAACCGGAACAGGTGCAACCCGCAAAAGCAATAGCTGAAGCCAATAAAAACAATCAGTATTTATACCTGCGTATTGAAAGGCAACTGGTAAAAGTGGATACGGCTGAAATATGGTGGATTGAAAGTGTGAAAGACTATATTAAAGTTGTAACCAAAACCAAAACCTTCACCACCAAGCAAAAGATAAGCGTTGCAGAAAACCTGTTGCCTATCGGCGAGTTCATGCGCATTCACCGCTCTTATATTGTGCCGTTGGATAAGATTGAAAGTTACCACGCTAACTATGTTATTATTGCCGGCAATAAAATCCCGATAGGGCGTAATTACAAATCAGTAAGCCTTCAAAAGTTTAATCCTGGCGCAGCCAATATCATATAGCTGAAGTAAATAGGCTTTACTTATTCTATTCTTTCATAACAATTACCTGCCGCCATCATCACGCTGTTTTTATTTTCATTCAGCTTCATAAAATGCCATTTGTCGATAAAAAGCAACTTCCGTCTGTTTCTTTTGAACATCCTTTCAAATCATTTCAATATTGCGCCACAAAAAAATTAAAACGCAATTAAACAATGGAACAAATTGAATTGACGGATGTAAACGTCAACAGCTTTCGCAGTTACCAGGGCGGCTATTTCAAAACACTTGTTTCCCCTGAACAAAGCAACGGCGAACTTGCCCTGCTGGATTTTGTATTACCAAAGGGCGCAGAACCGCCACCGCACCTGCATACGCAGGAAGATGAAACATTTTATATGCTGGAAGGCCTGTTAAAAATTACTGTTGGAAATATAACCACCTGGCTTGATGCAGGAGAGGCCCTGTTTGCACCGCGGAATACACCGCATCATTTTAAAATAATTTCAGATACGGCAAGGTTCATTAACCTCATTACGCCCGGCAGGCTGTGGCATTATTTTATTGAATTCAGTAAGCCATGCAAGGGTGAACCTTTCCTGGATAACAATCTGCAGGCCCCTTCGCAGGAACAGATGCAATACATGCTGCAAGTGCTTACCAATACCTATGAAATAAAATTTCTTTAACGTCAAATCAATCAATACATGAAAACAAGGAAATACATAATTGTTGCTGTAATGGCATTAGCCGCAGCCTGTTCAAAAAATGATAAAGACCTGAACAGATTTACCGTTGATGAAAATGCTTCTGTGGTGAAATGGAAAGGTGCTGCGCCCGATCATTTTCATACCGGAACATTCGATGTATCCGGCACGTTAAAAACAGATGGAAAAGGCAATATAACCGGAGGTGATTTCATCATTCCCATTACAAGCATTACCAATGATGATTTGCCGGATACAACAAAGCCGCAACTATTAAATCATTTAAAAAGCGAAGATTTTTTTAACGTGGCGCTTTATCCCAATGCCGGTTTTAAAATACTGGAGATCACGGATTATGAAGGAGAAGAGGGCGATGCAATTGAAGGCGCCAATAAATTGATCACCGGCGATTTTACCATGATTGGTGAAACCAACCGCATTCACTTTCCTGCCAAAATTATAGTTGAAAACAGCAGGGTTATTACGCAGGCTGAATTTAAAATAAACAGGCTTGATTGGGGCATGGATAGCTACAGCGATCCGGAAGGCGAGCTGTATATTTTACCGGAGGTGGATATTACGCTTGACATTACGGCTACCCATAAATAAATGATGGCATAACTTTTTGCTTACCTGCTAACACCAAGAGGCTGCACCAAAATCGGGCAGCCTCATTTTATTTTAAACAGGTTGCAAGTAAGTATCCGTCCTTAAATATGCAGAAGTTAAGTTATGGGCGGGACTGATTCTGCGGGTAGTGAAAAAGTATGTTTCATACGCCGTTTATTTACAAAAGAATTCCGGGACCAATTTCATTTTCCCTCGACTAAACAAAATAAACTATGCAGTAGATATGCCGCAGGTATGGAGGATAGTACGGGGAGGTATGGAGGAAGTATCCGTTTCCCATTAGCTTTCAGGTTCATTTTTTAGGGTTAATTATAGTTTGAAAACGACTTAAAAAGTTTGAAAGCATATATCAGGTATTTCAATCGGCCTAATAAATAAGCATTCGCGAAAAGCGGTCAGTTGTGAATCATCCATTTCAGGAACTCAAAATAAGCCTTAATCCCAAAGGCCGCCCTGTATTGCTATAACGGTATATTCCAACCATCGTTACCTGAATTTGTGCTTTCACGGCTTTAGCTTCTGCGATTATAAAAAGAATTAAAATCGATACCAGATATTCTTGCACGATTCATAAAAATCTTTATGTTTGTATTTGATCCGTAATACCAATACCTGCTAAAACTGTAAGATCCGTTTCCTGTTTATTTCGAATGATAGCTTGGATAAGCGCCTTGGCGGCATGACTGGCAGAACTAACTGAATAATAATTATACTATAGAGTGAATGCGCACAGCCTGTTTTGAAAGGTTAAATAGTAGGATTGTGCTTTTATGTAAAACTGATTTGCTTATAAGATTATAAACCCAATAATTGCCATTACACAGTAAGCTGCTTTCACCTCTGTACAATGTGAACGAAAAATATAAAAATGCCGTAACAACACTTAACCGATTGCTTAATAACATTCCAACTCCCTGTATATGAAAATCTCTACCCTGTTTAAACATTTAAGGAAACCAGTATTGTTTACCCTGTTGGTATTGTGTTGTTTGATGATGAAGAGTGAAGTGGGGTGGGGGCAAGTATTTACTGAAAATTTTGAAAATTATACTTCTACTTCTTTACTTTCAACCACAGCTTCTGCAACGGGTTGGCGAACATTAGATAATGCAAATACTACAAGTAAAAGAAATCATTGGCTAATAACTTATGATGAGAGTTGTAATAATAACGGTAGCGCTTCTCTTTCTATAGGTATAAATAGGGGGAGCTTTTTTAATACCTGTACTTATAATAGGAATAACGAACGAGATGTTGTTGCTTATAATTCATTCTCCACGGTTAACTACACAAATCTTCAATTAAGTTTTACATGGAAATGTATGGGGGAAGTGGGAGGTCTTTTTGGAACCACTGTCTATGATTATGGACAAGTTGCATATTCCACAAACGGTATCACCTGGGCGTATTTATCAACCCAATATTATAGTAGAAGTACGACTGCAACAGCAAATGTTTCTTTGCCGTCATCCTTAAATAATTTGCCAATTGTTTATATAGGATTCAGATGGTATAATGATGAGGCTGCATCTGATGGAATAGGCTTTGTAGTTGATAATATTTCAGTAACCGGCACGCAATCCGTAAGCATTTCAACTGGTACAATAACAGGTTCACCTTTTTGTGCAGGAAGTTCTGTAACAGTTCCCTTTACATCAACCGGCACATTTAATTCAGGAAATGTTTATACTGCACAATTATCAAACACATCAGGTTCTTTTTCTTCTCCTGTAAATATAGGAACGTTTTCAAGCACTGCTCACTCAGGAAATATTTCTGCAACTATTCCTGCAGGAACTGCTTCAGGAACAGGATATAGAATAAGAGTAATAAGTAATAATCCTTCAGTTACCGGAAGTGATAACGGTTCAAACTTTACCATAAATGCTTTGCCTGCCGCACCAACAGGAAATACGACTCAATCATTTTGTGCTAGTACGAATCCAACAATAGCTGATCTTTCTGCAACGGGAACAGGTATTAAATGGTATTCAACTTCAAGTGGTGGTACAGCGTTGGCTTCAACAACAGTATTGGTAAACGGAACCCATTATTATGCTTCACAAACAGTAAGTGGCTGTGAAAGTTCTTCAAGACTTAACGTGACAGTTTCTCTCACAAGCCCTGCTGCGCCTACAGGAAGTGAAACTCAATCATTTTGTGCCAGTTCAAATCCAACGATTGCCAATCTTTCTCCAAATGGAACGGGAATTAAATGGTATTCAACTTCAAGTGGAGGTACCGCTTTGGCTTCAACAACAGCATTAGTTAACGGAACCCATTATTATGCTTCACAAACAGTAAGCGGCTGTGAAAGTTCTTCAAGGCTTGATGTAACAGTCTCCCTTATAAGCCCTGCTGCACCAGGCGGTAGTACAACCCAATCATTTTGTGCCAATATAAATCCAACAGTTGCTAATCTTTCTCCAGCCGGAGCAGGTATTAAATGGTATGCAACGTCAAGTGGTGGTACAGCTTTGGCTCCAACAACAGCATTAGTTAACGGAACCCATTACTATGCTTCACAAACGGTAAGTG
>JAEWJV010000362.1 GCA_023386395.1 Bacteroidota bacterium | reverse complement strand
CCGTATATCATTTCACCTTCGGCGGCAGCATTGGCATCATTGGTTAAAATAACCGGGAGTTTAAATTTATCATTCAGCAATTTGGCAAGGGGGATAATACCTTTCCAGGGCAGATTTGGAGCATATTCAACGGTGCCTGTATAAAAGTTTCCATTAGGTGCGCCAACGCCAATGCCTTTCATTCTGCCAGCGCCACCGGCTTTCTCTATAAGTTCTGTTACCTTCCTGTGCAGTTCGTCAATAAATGTTTCAACCTTCGCATGTTTTTTAGTTGACATCGAACCTGAAAATAACACATTGCCCACATGATCAACTATTCCAAATTTAGTTCCTGTACCGCCGATGTCAATTCCTACTGCCAACGGTTCTACTGCCGCCTTAGAAGAAGCCATAATTAAAATTTCTGATTTATGATTTATCGATCCTGATCTTTAATTTTTTAAGTGCTTAATTATGAAATACAATATACAATATTTATAGTAACCTGTATTAATGTCCGCCGCTACTTTCAAGGTGATCATAATCTATGCCTTGTGCTTTAAGAACAGCCTTAACCCTTATTGCATAAAAAGCAAGGTAAAGAAAGCAGCATACGCCCACAAGGTAACTCCATTGAATGCCTAAAACATTATCTGCAAGAAAACCCTGCAGCAGGCTTACAATGCCGCCACCCATAATCATCATAATAAGAAAGCTGGCGCCTTCATTAGTATGCCTGCCAAGCCCGGCAATGGCAAGTGTAAAAATACACGGCCATAAAGTGGAGCAGAATAAGCCTACGCTCATAAATGCATAAGCGCTAACCATTCCTTTGGTAAGCATTCCTATAAATAAAGCAATTATACCAAAGCCAGAATATATTAAAAGCAATCTTGCCGGGTTGCCCTTGCTTAATATATCACCGGCAATCATGGCAATAATAACAAACGGATAATAATAAAAAGGTGTTACATCGTGATTGGCGATTACATTCACCAATATAAAAACACCAAATGCTATGTAAGGCATAAAGAAACGCAATACCTGCTTTGCGCCTTTGCTCAAATCAAATGCGCCAACAGATTGCGTCCATCGTCCAATCATAAGGCTCGCCCAGTATAACGAAATAAACGGCGCAACTTTATCGGTTGAAATAGCAAGGTCTTTCTGTAAAAAAGCGGGCAGGTTAGAAGCCGTAGCCACTTCAACGCCCACATACACAAAAATGCCTATCATGCCCATAATAAGCTGCGGGTAACTGAATACACTTTTTTTATGCTCAACCTTACTGGCACTGTCAGCTTCTTCCGATGCAATTTTATCAAGATCGATTTTATTGGGAACAGAAGAGAACCTGAAAATAATTGCTGCCAATATAAATACCGCACCTAAAATAAGATAGGGCGTTTTCACGCTTTCTATACTTGCTACAGCTTCGGTATTGACTGTTACACTGCCAAAGATGGCAAAGCTTACCAGTAAGGGCCCGATGGTTGTTCCAAAATTATTAATCCCGCCCGCAAGGCTTAAACGTTGTGCGCCTGTTTTGGGATCGCCCATAACAATTGCCAACGGATTTGCTGCTGTTTGCTGCAGCGAAAAACCAAGTCCCACTATAAACAGGCCGGTTATCATTATAGTGAATGAAGCGGTTTGTGCAGCCGGGTAAAATAGTAATGTGCCCAATGCAGAAATTACAAGGCCTAATGAAATACCATTTCTAAAACCAATACGGTTTAGGATATCGCCGCCGGTTACTTTTGAAATAATAAAATATATTACCGAACCAACTGTATAAGCAACGTAAAATGCAAACGAAACCATTTGCGATTGCAGTTGTGAAAGATGCAGCTTGTCTTTAAAAACGGGTATAAGAATATCGTTAGATGCTGCTACAAAACCCCAGAAAAAGAACACTGTAACTAAAACACTGAATTGCGACCATTTGGTTTGCTGGCTCATTTAACAATCATTGATACGTTATAAAAGTGGCGTAATATTAGTACATTTTAAATTATGCCGTACCAATTAAAATTATTTTGCCCGCTGCTGGTTTCATAAAAATTATTTTGCCCTTTCAATATAGTTGTTAATTTGGTAGCGTAAGAAGAAACCTAACGTAGAAATAATTGCTGCATGGAAATAGTTCACCTGAGTTTTGAATGTTACCCGGTTGCAAAGGCCGGCGGTTTAGGCGATGTAGTTGGCGCTTTACCCAAATACCAGGTTAAGGCCGGGCATTATGCAAAAGTTATAATGCCAATGCACCGCACTAAGTTTTTATATGCCAACGACTGGGATGTTGATTTTAAAGGAAGAACCAATCTTGATAACTGGTGGTTTGATTATACCATTATAAAAGAACGGCATAATACACTTGGATTTGATCTTTATCTCGTAGATATAAACGGCCTGCTCGACCGTGAAAAAATATATGGCTATGATGATGATACGCAGCGCTACGTAGCTTTTCAAATTGCTGTTATTAACTGGCTTGACCAATGGCAGCATAAGCCAGATATTGTTCATTGCCACGACTATCATGTGGGGCTTGTGCCATTCATGATGAAATACTGTTATCAATACAACAGGCTTGCTTCTATACCTACAGTGCTTACTATTCACAACGCCCAATATCAAGGTTGGATGGGCTGGGATGAGAGTCGTTATATTACTGCATGGGATACATGGAAAGGAGGTTTGCTTGAATGGAATGGAACAATAAACCCACTTGCTTCCGCAATTAAAAATGCCTGGCGGGTAAACACAGTAAGCTGGAGTTATATGGAAGAGCTGCGCTGGAATTCAAACGGGCTCGAGGCTTTGTTTGAATATGAACGTGGCAAATGTTTAGGCGTGCTGAATGGCATTGATGGAGAAGTATGGGATCCTGCAACTGATAAACTTATAGACCATAATTATACTGTTGCTGATGTTGATAAGCTGAAGCAAAAAAATAAAGAGGCTTTATGTAAGGAATTTAATCTTGATCCTCAAAAACCATTAATTGTTTTTATCGGGAGATTGGTAGGCGAGAAGGCTGCAGACCTTTTACCTGATGCCATTGCATCCTCTTTATATGGCATGCAGGGTTATGTGAATTTTTTGGTACTCGGCAGCGGAGAGCCGGGTGTGGAGTGGCAGTTAACACAACTGCTTGATACTTTTCCCGGCAGTTATAATGTTATGATTGGTTATAACGAAGCGCTCAGTCATCGCATGTATGCCAGTGCAGATTTTTTATTAATGCCAAGCCGTGTTGAGCCCTGTGGCCTTAACCAGATGTATTCAATGCGGTATGGCACTGTGCCCATGGTAAGAAGCACTGGTGGTTTAATTGATACGGTTACAGATATGGGCGACTGGCAAGGATGGGGCATTCGTTTCAGCCAGGCATCTGTTGGAGATATTGTGCATGCAGTAAGCCGTGCTGTTGGTTTATATTATGACGATAAAAAAAGCCTTGGCCGTATGCGCAAACACATGATGCAGATTGATAACAGTTGGGAAAAGTCTGTGCAACAATACCTTAACATTTACCAGAGCATCAGGTTTTAAATTGGTTTAAACTTTGTTCAATAATACTTTTATACATTTTTGTTCAATAATACTTTTATACATTTATACAAAACTACCCATATATGACATCCTATGCACAGTCAGTTATAGCAGTAATTCTCGGAGGAGGCGCAGGTACAAGATTATATCCTTTAACAGCAGCCCGTTCAAAACCTGCCGTTCCTATTGCAGGTAAATATCGGCTTGTTGATATTCCCATCAGCAATTGTATCAACTCTAATATCAACAGAATATTTGTATTAACCCAGTTCAATTCGGCATCTTTAAATAAACATATTAAAAACACTTACCTGTTCAGTCACTTCAGCTCAGGTTTTGTAGATATACTGGCCGCAGAACAAACACCTGATAATGCAGGATGGTACCAGGGCACAGCGGATGCAGTGCGCCAATCATTAAGGCATATACGCAATAACGATTTTGAATATGTGCTTGTGCTGAGCGGCGACCAGTTATATCAAATGGATTTTGTGGAAATGCTCGATAACCATGTTGCTTCGGGTGCTGATCTTTCTATTGCTACCATACCCGTTGCAGCACGTGAAGCCACCGAGTTTGGTATTATGAAAACAGATACAGAAAATAATATCACCTCTTTTATAGAAAAACCAAAAGCAGATGTTTTGGGTGAATGGATTAGCGATACGGGCGGTGAAATGCAGCAGAAAGGAAGGGTTTATCTTGCTTCAATGGGTATTTATATTTTTACAAGGAAACTGATGAATGAATTATTGCTGAATAAATTTCCCGATGCAACAGACTTTGGTAAAGAAATTATACCTTCTTCTATTTCTTCCCATAAAGTAGTAAGTTATCAGTATAATGGATACTGGACAGATATAGGGAATATTTATTCTTTCTTTGAAGCCAATATTGAATTAACATCAGACGTTCCTGAATTTAATTTGTTTGACAGTTCGCACCCTATCTATACCAGGCCACGCATGCTGCCGCCAGCCAAAATTAGCGGCACTACACTTGAGAAAACAGTAATTGCAGAAGGCTGTATTGTGCTGGCAAGCCGTATTGAAAATACATTGATGGGTATACGTTCACGCGTTGGCATTGGAAGCACTATTGTAAATTCTTATATAATGGGTAATGATTTTTATGAAACGCTTGAACAAATGGAAGATAACCAGAAAGAAGGCGTTCCGCGCATTGGCATTGGCGACAGGTGTTATATAAAGAATGCTATTATTGATAAGAATGTGCGGATTGGAAATGATGTGCGCATTAACGGCGGCGCACATTTGGAAAACGTTGACCATACTTTATACACCGTAAAAGATGGTATTGTGGTAGTAAAAAAGAATGCGGTTTTACCTGACGGCTTTATAATATAAATGGATTGTTTAAACATAGAAGCCGCTTTAAAGAGCGGTTTTTTTGTTTAAGCCAAGTTTAGAAGCTGTATTGGCCACAATACACAATTCTTTATTTGCGCATTGTGGTTATAAATCTGCAATTCTTTATTCAATCTTTATGATTGACTCAAACAGCTTTTAATGATTAATTTTTATTGGCAGATATTTGAACGTTTAAAATTTTAACTCAACATGCATAATATAAAGGAACAATTCCTGCTTAATCCTGAAATAACATTTTTAAATCATGGTTCTTTTGGCGCCTGCCCTAAACCAGTATTTGAAAATTACCAGCAATGGCAGCGCCTCCTGGAAGCTGAGCCCATACAATTTCTCACCAAAAAATATTATGATGCGTTAGCGGTTTCAAAACAAATGCTGGCGGCCTATATTAATTGTGAAGCGCAGGATTTTTTCTTTCTGCAAAATCCAACAACAGCCATTAACCAGGTTGTAAAAAGCCTGGGCTTAAAGCAGGGTGATGAAGTGTTAACCACTAATCATGAATATGGGGCAATGGATAAAACCTTTGATTTCTATTCAAAGAAATATGGCTTTGTAAACCGCAGGCAAAATATTTCATTGCCATTATTATCAAAGGAGCAGTTTATTGAAGAATTCTGGAAAGGCTATAACGAAAGAACGAGGGCAATATTCATCAGCCATTGCACCAGCACAACAGCGCTTGTTTTTCCGGTAAAGGAAATTTGTGACCGTGCCAAAGAATTAGGTTTGATAACTATTGTGGATGGCGCCCATGTGCCGGGCCACGTGCCATTAGACATAAAAGATTTAAAAGCGGATTTTTATACAGGCACTGTACATAAATGGTTGTTAAGTCCTAAAGGCTGCACTTTTTTATATGTTGATAAAGATTATCAAAACAGCATTGAACCGCTGATTATAAGCTGGGGTTATGAAACGGCTATGCCAACCAAATCCAAATTTCTCGAAGAAAATGAAATGCAGGGAACAAGAGATGCCACTTCTTATTTAACTATACCTGCTATCATGAAATTTTTTGATGAGTATAACATGAAAGAAAGGTTTGCAGCCTGCAGACAAATGATACTGGAACAATATCCTGTGTTTTGCGAACTGCTTAAAACAAAACCTTTATGTAAATTATCGGGTGAATTTTCAGGGCAGATGTGCAGCATACCCATACAAACAAAAAACCCTTTTCAGTTAAAAGAAATACTATACAATAAATACAAAATTGAGATACCCGTTATGCAACGTGGCAGCGAAACCTATCTGCGTATTTCATACCAGGTTTATAATACGCCGGAAGAACTTGAGTATTTAAAGGACACGTTGCAGCAACCGAAATTGGGATTGATAAATTAATCATCAGCTCTTCAAAGAATAAAACTGTTCTGCAGCTTTTTTTGCGGGAATCCATGAAGCCAGCACGGCAATGATCATTATGGTAAGTGTAACCAATATAAAATCCGGGGCAGTCATTTTTACGGGGTAATAATTAATGATAAACGTGCCGCCTTCCAGTTTAATAAGCTGAAATTTTATTTGTATGAAGCAAATAATAAAAGCTATCAGCATGCCTAAAAAACCACCGGCGCCGGCAAGAACAAACCCTTCACTTAAAAAAATATTTTGAATGCGTTTTTCCGATGCGCCCATTGCTTTTAGTACGGCTATATCTTTTTCTTTTTCCAGCACCAGCATGGTTAAAGCGCCGATCATATTAAATGCCGCCACAACAAGTATTAATGAAAGGATACCATAGATAACCCATTTTTCAATTTGCATTACTGTAAACAAACTCTGGTTCTGTTCATAGCTCGTTTTAACAAGGTATTGGTCGCCCAATATTTTTTGCAGTTGCTTTTTAATGTCGTTTGTTTTATCAGCATTTTTAACAGATAGTTCAATGCTGCTGTATTCATTTGCAGTAAGGTCGAGCATGTATTGTACAAAGGCAAGATTGGTAAAAGCATACTTATCATCAAACTCCTGCTGCACCGAAAAAATGCCTGCAGGTTTTACTTCAAACGAATGCATGGCATTAAGACTATTGAAATTATTTGCTTTGCGGTTAGGTAAATAAATAACAAGCGGCTGCTGCGCTAAACCGGGAAAAGCACCAACGGCATTCGCAATACCCGAACCGGAAACAATGTCCGGCGAATCCGGCGTTCCAAGTTCATATTTACCATCGGTTATGTAATGTGATAATTTATTTACCGTATTATAATTGTTATCAACACCCTTTAAAAAAACAATGGTCTGGTAATCGCTACCATTTACCAGCACTGCCTTTTCTTCAACTGTAAAGCTTAATTTATCAACCCCGTTTACAGATTTTACTTTTTGTATAAAAGCCGTGTCGGCTGTAAAAAATTTACCTTGTTTTGGAGTGATTTTTATGTCGGCATAAAAATCGCCATACAGGTTTTTTACAAGGTCTTCAAAGCCGTTAAACACACTCAATATAATTATCAGCGCAGCCGTACTTACCATGATGGCAATCATGCTTATCCACGCAATAATGTTGATGGCATTGGTGGACTTTTTTGATTTAAAGTATCGCCAGGCAAAGAGGAAGTTCATACCCCGGTTTCCTAAAGGGAAAATTTTATTGTGTGAATGTTATTAATCATTGTCTCATTCCCCTTCAGGGGCAGGAGGCTTCTTTTCCTCATTTATCTGCTTAAACAATTCTTCCATTTTAAAAACATGGTCAAGCGTATCATCGAGGTAAAATTTTAAAACCGGTATGCGGCGCAATTGATGTTTTACACGGCTGGCAAGCTCTTTCTTAATTTCCCATGCCTGGTTCTCAATTTTTTTTAAAGCAGCATTTTCATCCTGCACCTGGTACATGCTTACATATATTCTTGCTTCCAGCAGGTCTGGCGTTACTTTAACTGAAGAAATGGAAACCATGCCGCCATTTATCATATTCAGATTTAGCCGCCTGAAAATATCATTCATATCTTCTGCAATAACCGCTGCCACCTGTTTTTGTCTTTTACCTTCTTCCATACTATTACCTTTGTTGTAAAATTAGCGCTAAATAAATTATTGGGCTTTGCGCTATCAATTTATAACAAAACAAATGCCTTTGCAATCATAGTTTCGCCCATTGGTTTAAATAATTTGTACGAATGAAAAAATATTCAAGGGTTTTTGCTTATCTCAAAAATTATATACCGCAAATAGCTCTTTATTTCATATGCTCCATCCTGGCTATTATTTTTTCTATTGTATCTATCGGCATGTTAATTGCTTTTTTGGAACTAATATTCAACTGCGGGTCATCTTCGCTGGGCGAGCTCACCAAGCAATCAAATAACCCGGTTGTAAATTTTATAAGAGATATTCTTACCAATTCAATAAACAATAACGGAAAACTCAATACGCTTTTATTCATCTGCATCTTCATAGTTGTTTCTATACTTTTAAAAAACCTGTTTTTATACCTGGCATCGTATATACTCAATCCTTTAAAAAATAAAATTGTAAACCGTTTAAGAATTGAGCTGTATGATAAAGTATTGCAATTACCTATTGGGTATTTTACAGAGAAAAGAAAGGGCGATGTTATAAGCCGTATTACTAACGATGTAAATGAAGTTGAAAATTCAGTTGTAGGCACTTTGGAAGGATGGATACGCGATCCGCTCACCATTATTCTGAATGTTAGTTTCCTGTTTTTTATAAGCCCGCAGTTAACACTTTTCTTAATTGTATTAATACCGGTAATGGGTTTTGTGATTGGAAGAATAAGCCGCTCTTTAAAACGGAAATCAAACCTTGCTGCGGAAAAACTGGGTGAATCGGTTTCTATTCTAGATGAAACATTAAGTGGCCTGCGTGTAATAAAGGCGTTTAATGCTGAAGGTATTTTACGCTCAAGATTTTATAAAGTGAATGATGAACTGCTGTACGCAAAAAATCATATCGGTTATAGAAGAGACCTTGCATCGCCTGTTAGCGAATTGCTTGGTGTAATGATGTTTGCTATTATTTTATGGTATGGCGGCAGTGGCATTTTAAGCGGAAGAATTCCGCTGGAAGCTTCGGTGCTGCTGGGTTATCTGGGTTTGTTTTATAATATTATTACGCCTGCAAAATCTTTATCCACATCATTCAGTAATATGCAAAAAGGCAGTGCGGCCATTACACGCATTGAAGAAGTTTTAAGGGCAACTGTAACAGTGGATGACAATCCCAATGGTAAAAAACTCGAGGCGTTTAAACACGGAATAGAATTCAGGAATGTAAGCTTCAGGTATGATGACACAACTATTTTAAAGAACATCAACCTTAAAATTGAAAAAGGAAAAACCATTGCGCTTGTTGGTGCTTCGGGCGCAGGCAAGAGTACTTTGGCCGATCTTATCCCTCGTTTTCATGATGTGAGTGATGGTGAAATTTTAGTAGATGGCATCAATATAAAAGATTATTCACTGCACAGCCTGCGCGAGCAAATAAGCATTGTAACGCAGGAGCCTATTTTGTTTAATGATACCATTACAAGCAACATTGCTTTGGGCGAATATGATGCATCTGTTGAAGCTATTGAAAGCGCTGCTAAAATTGCGAACGCCTATAATTTTATTCACCAGAAAGAAGAAAAGTTTAATACGAATATAGGCGATCGCGGCAGCAAATTAAGTGGTGGTGAAAGGCAACGGTTAACCATTGCAAGGGCCATCTTGAAAAACCCGCCCATATTAATTTTAGATGAAGCCACTTCCTCGCTCGATACAGAAAGCGAAAAACTCGTACAGGATGCCATTAATAATATGATGCAGAACCGTACTTCTGTTGTTATTGCGCATCGTTTATCTACCATCCGCCACGCAGATGAAATTATTGTTTTGCAGAAAGGCGAAATTGCTGAACGCGGCACACATGAATCGCTGATGAATGCAGAAGGCATTTATTTCAGATTGGTACAAATGAACCAGTTGATTGCGGTGAATAGTTAGATTTAAAGCCTAATTTTATTGCCATTCAACATTACAATGGCCTTGCTATTTGCTTTACCCGCATTCTTTATACTGCTTGATTTTACAGGTTATATTTTTGATGGGAAACATTTCCTCTACCGGATTGTCAAATGGATTGTTGAACTTATTGTTGTTATTATCTTGCCTTTTCTGTTTCTGCAACTTTCAGATATTGGTTTAATTAATGATTGTTGTACAGATAGTGCTTTCTTTTCACCGGAACACCGGTTAACTATTTACGTAATAATTGTTCTTTGTGCAATTGCATTTTTATATTCTTCTTACAGAAGGAAAATTGCACCGCCGGTTATTGAAGTTATTGTCAATATTCTTGTCCTTCTAGGGATTGTATTGAACGTATTTATCTTTTTTCAGTTACAAACAAAAAATGATTCTAGTACTTTATTATTTGGTATTGTGGGTAATATTCCCATGATATTAGCAGGGTTAATGATGTTGGCAGATAATCATAAATTATACATGAAAAGCATTGATAATAATGAAAGAAATTACAACGGACTGCCAGGAATTGCAATGAAAGTTCTTTCATCGGAGTATTTCAAAAAACTTCCTTTGCTGTTGATTTTATGCGTGCCTGTAACCATTATTCTAATTGCTATTCTTCTTCTATTCGGCCAGAAACCCGACTCTGTTATTCGTGTATTTACCGATACATATAAACATGGCTTTTCTCAGTTAGATTATATGTGCGATGGCGTTGTTTGCCCCGACGGACATTATTTGTGCACTGTTGCGGCAAGAGGGCACAAGCTTATTGTAAAGCCTGAACGTTTGGGAACCAGGCATAATAAAATAATTGTCTGCAACCGACAACTTTTAGTCGCAAACGCATTTGAAGAATTGTTGCAGGAGAAAGCCCCTTTTATTCATAAACCCATACGCAGGCACTATGATAAAATCGGTGGCCTTGTGCATAAATATTATTTTATATTCAATTATAAAATTGTTTGTGATATTGTATTTCTTTTAATGAAACCGCTGGAATGGCTATTTGTATTTGCGCTATACTGTTTTAGAAACCCGGAAAACAAAATAGCTCAGCAATACCTCAGCAGACAAGAGCGGTCAGAGCTACAAAAGATCACATTAAAAATCAAACAGCAATAGTAGTTCATCAGTTTATTATCATTCAGATTCATCCTTCTTATATCCGGCTTCAGCAGTAAAATTTCCTGTTTGAGAAATTTACAGTCCATTCCAGCATGCGCATGCAGCCCCTTTTTTTGTCCTTTGTAGATGGACAAAAAATTCAATCGGTTTTTATTGTGATTAACAACAAGCAACCTGATCACGTTTTTTGCTGCGGGCGGAAATAATTTATTCAGCCGCCAATTAATTTTTAATTATCAATGATTCGATCTATGAAGTTTAAGCTTACACTGATGGCATTATTGCTGCTGGCTGCAGCACAGCTTAATGCACAACCAACAAGAACAGTTAAAGGAACGGTTACAGATGCAGCAAATAATAACCCTTTACCCGGCGTAACTGTTAAGGCCGGCAATTCCAATACGCTCACGCAATCGGGCACGGATGGCAGTTTCTCCATTACCATACCGGAGGCCACGCAAACGCTGATCTTTTCTTATGTGGGTTATGCGGATGCAGAGGTTACGGTAAAAGACGTAATGAACGTGCAATTAACTACCGCTGATAAAAGTTTAAATGAAGTGGTAGTGGTTGGTTATGGCCAGGCAATTAAAAAAGAAATTACGGGCTCTATTGTCAAGGTGGGCTCAAAAGACATCCGCGATTTTCCTGCGCCAAGTTTTGAATCTGCTTTACAGGGCAAAGCTGCCGGTGTGGTAGTGGAATCTGGTAGTGGTAAATTAGGACAGGGTATTAAAGTAAGAATACGCGGTACTTCTTCCATCTCTGCCAACAGCCAGCCTTTATATGTAATTGACGGGCTGCCGGTAACCAGTACAAGTTTGTCTGACCCAACCAATGATGCGAGCAATCCGCTGGCCGATATTAATCCCAACGACATAGAATCGGTAGAAGTGCTGAAAGATGCATCTGCCGCTGCTATTTATGGAGCACGCGCAGCGAATGGTGTTGTATTGATAACAACCAAGAAGGGGCGCAACAATCAGAAAACTGTGTTTGAGTTAGATGCTAACACGGGCTTCAGCAATCCTGCACGCTTACGCCATTTTTTAAATGGGAAACAATATATCGACCTGTATAACCAGGCGATAAAAAGCGATGCTCAATACGATCTTGATAATGATATCTCCGGATACCCCGACCTTGAAACAGCCATAGCAGATTACACGGATGCCTATGCCACCTATGGCATTTCATTAAGCGATCTGGCCGGTGGCGGAGATTATAACAAAATAAATACGGATTGGCAGGGTTTGTTATATAACCGTAATGCACCTTCTAATTCCATCAATCTTTCTGCAACAGGCGGTGATGCTAAAACAAGGTTCTTTGCATCAGGTTTTTATAATACACAGGACGCCATTGTTATCAACAATAAATTTTATCGCTATGGCGGAAGAATAAACCTTGAACATAATCCGACAGACAAATTATCTTTTGGTATCAATATAGCTATTGACCGTTCCCAGCTTAACCGTGTTACAACAGATAACGCTTTTTCAACGCCGGGCCAGTTGGTTGCCTTACCGGCAATACAGCCTTTATATGATCCGGAAACCGGTGAGCTGAATAATAATACTTTGTATCCAAACAGCTTGTTTGATGCAAAATATAATTCCGACAGGCAGGTTTCTAACCGCACTGTTGGTAATGTATATGCCAACTATAATTTGTTGCCATCTTTATCTTTCCGTTCAGAGTTTGGCGCAGATATATTAAACCTCTACCAGGAAGCTTTCCAGGATAAGCGTACAACTGATGGCGCCGGTATTGGCAAGGCCAATAATATTATAGCTTTATCTACATCGTATAATACTAATAACTATTTCACTTTCACGCCAAAGCTTGGCGACAAGCATAAACTCAGCGCCGTGCTGGGCATGAGTTATTTGCAGAATGATACAAAGCAATCACTCACCAATGCAGAGCAGGCGCCATCCGGCAAAGTGCAAAACCTTAGCGGCGCAACTTCTATCACGTTTGCGACATCTACCAATGACCGTTATAATTTTCTCTCTTATTTCCTGAGGGCAAATTATGTTTTCAATGATAAATATATGCTTACCGCCAGCGTGAGGGATGATGGATCATCAAGGTTTGGCCCCAATAACAGGTATGGTATTTTCCCTGCATTTTCTGCAGGCTGGGTGCTGAGTGAAGAAGATTTCCTGGCTGATAGCAAAACGCTAAGTTTCTTAAAATTAAGGGCAAGCTGGGGTTTAACCGGTAATGCCGAAATTGGTAATAATTCCTATTATTCTTTATATAACATCAGCAATTACCCGGAGCTGCCGGGCTATATTGCCTCGCAAATACCCAATCCTGATTTGAAATGGGAAAAGACTGCACAATCGGATGTAGGCCTTGATTTCGGTTTATTCAATAACCGCCTTTCAGGTGAAGTGGATGTTTATTATAAAAAGACATCAGACCTATTGCTGAATGTAAACATTCCATCTACCACAGGTTACACCACTATTACAGAAAACCTTGGCAACATGGAAAATAAAGGCATTGAAATTGGTTTGAATGCAACAGCTTTCAGCACAAAAAATTTCAGATGGAATATTGCCGTTAATGCAGCTTATAACAAGAATAAAGTACTTGATATTGATGGCCAGATAATTGAAAGCGGTTTTAGCTTAACGCAGCGTGCTGTAGAAGGTGAAGCCATTGGTGAATTCTACGGCCAGAAGTATTTAGGCGTTGATCCTGAAACAGGCGATGCACAATATCTCGGTGAAGACGGTAAGCCAACTACAGATTATAGCAGCGCTGCACGTGTTACGTTGGGAAATTCCAATCCTGACTGGACGGGTGGCATAACCAATACGCTTTCCTATAAGGGCATTGACCTAAGCTTCTTCTTTATGGGTGTGCAGGGCAATAAAGTGTATAATGCCGGAGGTGTTTATCAAAGCACAGGCTTTGCTTCCGGTGGTTTTGACAATCAAACAACGGATATATTGAACGCCTGGCAAAAACCCGGCGATAAAACCAATATACCGCGTATTGGGTTGTTTTATGGATCGCTTTACCAAAACTCTTCCCGCTTTTTATATAATGGCTCATACATCCGGTTAAAGAACGTTTCACTCAGTTATACTTTGCCTTCATCATTTGTTACGCGTTTGCATTTAAGCTCTTTGAGATTTTATGCATCGGCATTCAACCTGTTAACCTTCACCAAATATCCAGGCGACCCGGAAGTGAACACACAAACTACAGGCAATATTGGCGGCGGGCAGGATTTCTATACAATCCCGCAGGCAAAAACATTCACATTCGGTATCAATGCTAAATTCTAAAAATTAAAATGAACGAAATGAAAACTTACAGATATATACTGGCCGCTCTGTTTTTTATAAGCTGCTTTGCCTGCAATAAAAAATTAGATGTGTTGCCACAGAACAATGTAACAAGCATAGAAGATGGCGATGATGTTAAAGCCTTATTATACGGCAGCTATTCTTCTTTGCAGGGGGCTTCAGGTTTTGGCGAGCGTTATATTTTTATTGCCGACCTGCTGGCTAATACAGACATGGTAGATTATGTTGGCTCATTCTCCAATTACAGAGACATTTCAAACAAGAACCAAACAAGGGAATCAAGCATTGCAACGGGTATATGGCAAAATTCTTACCTGCTTATTGAAGATATGAACGTGGTTTTGGATAAGCTGGATTTGGTGGATGAAGATGAACAAGATGCCGTGGCTGCAGAAGCTAAGTTTATGCGCGGTGTTGCCTATTTTGAACTGGTAAATTATTTTGCACAGCCTTATGCTGCCGGGAGCACAGGTTCCAACGCCGGCGTACCACTGGTGCTTGAACCAACGTATATATATGATGCTTCCAAGAACAAACCTTCCCGGGCTTCAGTGGAAGATGTTTATCAGCAGGTAATTAAAGACCTTACAGATGCAGCCAATGGCTTGCCCGAAACAGCAGATAATGCAAGGGCTACCAAATATGCTGCAGAAGGCTTCCTGGCAAGAGTATATTTAAATATGGGCGATTATGCCAAAGCGGCTACTATGGCAGATGATGTTATCAGCTCCGGTTATTTCACACTTACCTCCACATATAACCAGGCATTTAATAACCCAAGCAATTCGGCGGAAGATATTTTTGGTATACAAAATACAGCGCAGAGTAATGCAGGTACTTCTAACAACGGGCTTAGTACATTTTACCGTTATGCGTATGATGCCAATGGCAATGGCGCTGGCGGTCGTGGAGAAGCACAGGTGGATGCTAACTATTTTAATTATTTCGATGATGCCAATGACTTCAGGGCTGGCTTTGTTTCTGAAGGTTACAGCATTACCGGCAACGGTGGTATTTACACTTTAAAATGGCTTATGTTTTACCGTGTTATTCCTGTAATAAGATTAGCTGAAATGTATTTAACAAGGGGAGAAGCCAACCTGAGAAAAGGTGGATCGCCTATTGGCGGCGTGGCACCTTTGAAAGATATTAATATGGTAAGGGAACGTTCGGGCGCTGAAGATTTAGCGGGGGTAAACGGCCAGGATTTTGTGGATGAACGTTTTCGCGAACTGGCTTTTGAAGGCGACAGGCTTTGGACCTTAAAACGTTTGAAATTAGATGTGGGCGATTACAGTTATGATGATCCGAAACTGGTATTGCCTATTCCACAGAGAGAGATTGATGCAAACAGCAACCTTACGCAAAACGAAGGATATTAACGGGCGATTTTTGAATTGTAGAAGCGCTTCAGCAATGAGGCGCTTTTTTATTTACACCAGTTGCTTCACAACGTTTTGAATAACCCTTGGCTTGCCCAGCGTGTAATAATGCAATACAGGCACGCCGAATTTTTTTAATTCTTTGCTTTGTTGTACCAGCCATTCTGCGCCTACTTTTTCGCTGTCTTCATCTGTTTTGCAGCGCATGATTTCTTCTGATAATTCGGCAGGAATATCCACGTGAAAAATACGCGGCAATACCGATAGCTGTTTGCGGGAAGTGATGGGTTTAAGTCCCGGGATTATCGGGATATTAATATCGTTATCGCGGCATTTTTTTACAAAATCAAAAAACTTCTGGTTGTCAAAAAACATCTGTGTCATAATAAACTCAGCGCCGTTGCAAACTTTCTCTTTCAGCCGCTGCATATCAATCTGCGGGTTGGGCGATTCAAAATGTTTTTCCGGGTACCCTGCCACGCCAATACAGAATTTTGTTTTGCCTCCATCGCGGATATCATCGTCCAGGTAAATGCCACTGTTAAGGTTTACCACCTGTTTCAGCAAATCTATAGCATAGCGGTTGCCATCGGGTTCCGGTTCAAATGACGCAGAATTTTTATCGGCATCGCCGCGAAGCGCCAGCACATTATCAATACCTAAAAAATTAAGGTCAATCAATGCATCTTCTGTTTCGCGCTTGGAGAAGCCGCCGCAAATAATATGTGGTACCGCATCAATCTTATAATAATTCATTATCGCAGCGCATATACCTACAGTGCCCGGCCTTTTGCGCACTTCCACTTTTTCAAAATTGCCATCGGCTTTCTTTTTAAAAGCTGTTTCGCTGCGGTGATAGGTAACGTTTATCCATGAGGGCTTAAATTCCATCAAAGGATCAAGATGGTCGTAAATGGAATTAATGCTTTTACCTTTTAACGGCGGCAATATTTCAAAAGAAATAAGGGTATCTTTTGCGTTGCTTATATGCTCTGTTATCTTCATCTTCAAAAAAAGTGGTGCAATATACACGTGAATTGGCAAACGCCAATAACGGGTATGTAAACGAACAGGCGTTCAGGATGATTATAATGATTTTTCTGTTTCTGGTTTTTGATGAAAAATCTTTGTCATCAGTTCAAACAATTCAGGATGGTTTTTATTGAAGCGTTCCGGTGAACCAAAGAAATATTCTGAGGCCACGGCAAAAAATTCTGCTTTATTGGTAGCACCGTAAATATTAATGTCAGATTTTCCTTCCTTCATCCTTTCTATTTCTTCACTCATATATTTAAGCCAGGGAATGGCATATTGCCTGCTCATAAGCTCTTCGGGAACGCCATCTGTATCGCCATCAGCTTTGTCAAGTAAGTGCACAAATTCATGAATGCCCGTATTGCTTCTCGAAATTTCATTGGCAAAGCCCTGCCGCAATGCAGGCTTTGATAATATCATCATTCTTTGCATGGCGCCGGTGCCAACCATACCCAATACATTACTGCTTTTTGCATTAACGACAAATTCATCTTCACTAAAAGTTCCATCGTATAACAATACATCTGTGAGGTTATAATAATGCCAGTTAAAACCAAAAGTTGGTATAATGGCGCTTGATGCTACAAGCAGTTTATCAAGATCTGTTATTTCAGTGTTTACGGCTGTGATGCGTGTAAATGACAGGAAATCTTTTATGCGGTTTTCAAATTTTGTTTTATCATCATTATTGAGATGCTTGTAAAATGCAACGTGCCCGTTAAGCAATGCACGAAAATCATTGGGCAGTATAAAACCTTTTTGTTTTCGTTTGCCGGAGCGCCATATAAATGCCGCGATAATGGGCATTACAATTAGAAAAATAATAAGTCCTGTCATATTTACCTGCAAAAAATTACGGCTATAAAACCATGGTTAAATGTGCCTGGGCCAATGCCGTGCCTCAACATTAAATAATTGTTTTTGTGCATTGTTTGTAAAGTATTGATTTTTTGGCAGGCGGTACAATAAGAAATGAAATTATTATATCTTACCATTGCTAATACTTAAAAATATAAATGGAAAATATCATTCTTCTTTGCATCGGACTTATTGTGAGCGTGTGTTTTTTAGTACTGATAGCTCAAAAAGTAAAGATAGCCCATCCGATTTTTCTTGTGCTGGCTGGTCTTGTGATTGGATTCATTCCCGGTGTGCCAATCGTTCACATTGACCCGCAGGTTGTATTTCTTGTTATACTACCGCCTATTTTATATGATGCTTCGCAAAATATGTCGCTGAAAGGTTTGTGGAAATGGCGGCGCATTATTACCGCGATGGCATTGGGGTTTGTTTTATTTACAGCCACCGCAGTTGCTTTTATAAGTTACTGGCTCATTCCGGGCTTTACGTTAGCGCAGGGCTTTTTATTAGGCGCTATTATTTCTCCGCCCGATGCAGCAGCCGCCACAGCTATTTTAAAATTTGCGCCATTGCCTAAAAGCACCAAAAATATACTGGAAGGCGAAAGCCTCCTGAACGACGCAACGAGCTTAACGCTTTTTCGTTTTGCGCTCGTTGCCATATCCACCAATCATTTTGTGTGGTATGAAGCAGCAGGCAGTTTTATTTGGGTATCCGTTGCAGGTATTGCCATTGGGCTTGCATTTGGTTTTTTATTTTATATGGTGTATAAATGGCTGCCAACAACACCCAATATAGATACAGCCTTAACACTCGTAATACCTTATGCTATCTACCTTACGGCTGAAGAGTTTCATGTTTCGGGCGTGCTGGCAGTAGTAAGCGGCGGGCTGTACATCGCTTATCAAAACCATTTTGTTTTTTCGCATAAAAGCAGGCTTAAATCGGGCGCTTTATGGTCTGCTATTGTTTTTATATTGAATTCAATCGTTTTCTTTCTTATTGGCCTGCAATTCCCGGATATAGCCGAAGGCATACAAAGCCTGTCGTTTTTCAATGCCTTATCTATTGCTTTAGTCATTTGCCTTGTGGTAATTTTTTCGAGAACCATTGCGGGCTTTTTTTCTGTAATATTTACGAGGTTCATCAGCCGGTATATAACGGTAGCCTATAATAAACCGGGCTGGAGAAATCCGCTTGTTTTAAGCTGGGTAGGCATGCGGGGCGTTGTTTCACTCGCATCTGCATTGGCTATACCGTTTGCTGTTAACGGGCAGGCTTTTCCTAACCG
>JAEWJV010000332.1 GCA_023386395.1 Bacteroidota bacterium | reverse complement strand
CTTCAATTTTACCGCTTTCCATTGGTTCCTGCAATAAACGCATGGGGCCGATAAAGAAATGGCTAAGGAAACCAATTAATCCTATAAAATATAAGGGAAATACTGGCCAAAAGCCGGATACAGTAAGATTTAAAACAATACCAATTATAATGGCAACAATACTCAGCCAAAAACGGTATTTGATTATTAAGTTATAAAATTTCATACACTCATTTTTCGAGGCGCGAAGATAATAGTTTACAATCCACTATTCACCACTCGCCATTCACTGCTAAAATTTATCATCATTTACTTCTATCCAGTAACCATCGGGGTCCTGTAAGTAAATTTGCTTGATGCCATCAGTCCTGATTTGAGGCGCAGTGCCTGTTTGGGCTGAATTACCATATTTAATATGAAGAGAATCAAGGTGCCCGGCAAAATTCTCCACCGAAGGCACACTGAATGCCATGTGGACACTTACATTGTGCGGCATTTTTTCTTTAGCTCCGGAAATAACATGCAACTGATCATGTTCGCCAATTTTAAACCAGGTGTGCTGGTTATCATGAAACGGTTCCGGTATCTGCTGCAACTGCATTACATCGCGATAAAATGTGCTGCTTTTTTCAAGGTCAACAACGTATATGGCAAGATGGTTAAAATGTATTTGCGCATCTGCTTTCAGCGCAGTAATTCCACTCAGCAAAATCGTTAATAAAAGAGCCTGTTTCATTATAAAATATTTATTGCAAGATAACCCATTGTTTTTTCCAGGCACCTGTTTGATTACAAATAATGAACATGAATTTTCTGGCAACCTTTTATATAAAGCGACAGTTTCTTAATCAAAAATATTTTATGCAAAAGAGGATTATTAAACCTGCGCTTTTTATTTCCTTATTTATTTCAGCGTTCATATTTGTTGGTTTTTATGCCTGCAACAAAGATGGCGGCAGCAATTATGGAGGAGTTAATAACAATAATGGCGGAAACGGAGGCGAAACTAAAAATGCTGTTTCAATTGATGGCATGACTTTTTCTGTGGGCAGCCTGAAAATAGCTGCAGGTACCACTGTAACCTGGACGAATAATGACAATGTAACCCACACTGTAACGGCGGATGACGGGAGTTTTGACAGTGGCAATATTGCTGCGGGTGGCATTTTCAAACATACATTTTCAGCTGCAGGCACTTTTAATTATCACTGCACCATTCATCCCGGCATGAAGGCTTCTGTTGTTGTAAATTGATAAACTGCAGGCAACGTAAATGCTACAAATTAAATTGAAACACATAAGCACATTATCATGAGATGCTTTTTGGATAATCAAAAAACCAAAACTCTTTTTCTGCATCTTCAAAATTTTTCCAGCTATCCGTTTTTATATGCAGTGCAAACACGGCACAGGTGGGCATATCATCAATATATGCGTTCATTAAACTATTGACAAATGCCGTTATGCCCGGGTTATGTGAGAATAAGGCAACTGAATTAAAGTCATCGCTTAATGCTTCAACCGCTTTATAAAATTTGCTGATAGATGCGTCGTATAATTCAGGCCATTCGATAATATTCTTCTTTTTCACATCAAATTCATCGGCAAAGAACCTGGCTGTGGAAAGCGCACGGTTTGCCGGGCTGGAGAGAATGGCATCAAGCTTAACATTCATTTCACTGCGCACACGCCTCGCCATTTCAGGCGCATCTTTTTTGCCGCGGCTATTTAATGGCCGGTCAAAATCCTTTTGCGAAAAATCATCCCAACTGCTTTTTGCATGGCGAACGATAAGAAGTGATTTCATAGGTGGAATTTTAGAAATAACAGTTTACACTACTTATATATACGGATGACACATTGAAATCACTATGCGTGTGAAACAAATTAAGATAGTTGTGAATAAATGATTATTGCGGGTAAAAAATAAAGCTTAACTGATTAATTTCTCTGTAACAGATTGGTTTACTATTTCCCTTACGGCATCAGCAATTGCAGCGGCATCGTAATGGCATTCATTACGCAATTCCTTTAATGTTCCGTGCTCTACAATCCTGTCGGGAATGCCAAGAATTTTTACATCAGCTTTATAGTTATGGGCATTCATAAATTCAAGTACAGCGCTCCCAAACCCGCCAACAACCGTTCCGTCTTCCACCGTAACTATTTTATCAAATTTGCTGAACACTTCGTGCAGCAAAGCTTCATCAATTGGCTTTACAAACCTGAGATCGTAATGTGCGGGATCAATGCCTTCGGCTTTTAATTCGCGTATGGCAGCCGTAGCAAAATTGCCCGGGTGCCCGAAACTTAAAATGGCAATGCCTTCTCCATCTTTCATTTTTCTTCCTTTGCCAATTTCTATTTCCCTGAAAGGTGTTCTCCATTCAGACATTACGCCTTCACCGCGTGGATAACGTATAACAAAGGGATATTCATTTTTATCAAGCTGCGCCGTGTACATCAGGTTGCGCAGTTCGCTTTCATTCATCGGCGCACTTACAACCATATTAGGTATACAACGCATGTAAGGAATATCGTAAGCTCCGTGATGCGTGGGGCCGTCTTCGCCCACAAGCCCTGCCCTGTCAAGGCAAAATATTACAGGCAATTTTTGAATGGCAACATCGTGTATAACCTGGTCATAAGCCCGTTGCATAAACGAAGAATAAATATTGCAGAAAACACGAAGTCCCTGCGTGGCCAGGCCAGCGCTTAATGTTACGGCATGCTGTTCTGTAATACCCACATCAAATGCCCTGTCGGGCATGGCTTCCATCATAAATTTTAAAGAGGAGCCGCTGGGCATAGCAGGCGTTATGCCCATTATTTTATCGTTTGCTTCTGCCAGTTCAATAATGGAATATCCGAAAACATCCTGATATTTTGGAGGCTGGAGAAGATCAAATTTCTTCTTATAAATTTCACCGGTTACCTTATCAAACAGGCCAGGCGCATGCCATTTGGTTTGATCCTGTTCTGCCAGCGTATAGCCCTTTCCCTTTACGGTAATAATGTGCAACAGTTTGGGGCCGGGTATTTTTTTGAGATCGGCCAAAGTATCAACCAGCTTGGTAATATTGTGACCGTCTATCGGCCCGAAATACCGGAAATTCAGCGATTCAAAAAGATTGCTGGTTTTGCTTACCATGCCTTTAATACCTGTTTCGAGCTTGGCGGCCATATCGCGGGTAAACCTTTTTCCCACCGGCAGTTTACCCAGCAGTTTCCAAACATCGTCCCGCACCTTATTGTAAGCAGGAGAAGTAGTAATATCGGTTAAATATTCTTTCAGCGCACCCACATTCGGGTCTATGCTCATGCAGTTATCATTCAGGATAACCAGTAAATCTGCATCAGCAACGCCGGCATGGTTCAGGCCTTCAAAAGCAAGGCCGGCCGTCATAGCGCCATCACCGATGATGGCAACGGTTTTACGCTCTGGTTCTTTTTTGTATTTAGCTGCCATTGCCATGCCTAAAGCCGCAGAAATAGAGGTGGAAGAATGCCCCACACCAAAAGTATCATATTCGCTTTCGCTTCTTTTGGGGAAGCCGCTCAGGCCTTTGTATTTGCGGTTGGTAATAAAACTATCCTTTCTGCCGGTTAAAATTTTGTGGCCATAAGCCTGGTGGCCAACATCCCAAACCAATTGATCGTAGGGGGTATTGTAAATATAATGCAGCGCTACAGACAATTCCACTACGCCAAGGCTGGCAGCGAAATGACCGCCATAAACGCTTACCACATCAATAATGTAGTGCCGCAGTTCATCACAAACCTCGAAGAGTTGATCCCGGGAGAGCTTTTTCAGGTCGGCAGGGGAATTTATCTGGCTTAACAAAGGACCGGCGGAAATTTCCATTCACAAAGATTAAGTGGCAAAAATAATAGTTTTGAAATATAAACGTTTTTTGCCGCATACCGGTTTAATGTCTTAAAATTTTCTTACAATTTTATAATGTTCAGGTTCACCGCCTTCAAAGCTTTGGTATGTGCCACTTACTCCTTAAAATAACCATTGATAAAAATTGCATTCCGGCGCCTGTATAAGTTTATAAATTTGTAAAGCAATGCAGAAAAAACAATTAGCATATTGGTGGTGTCAGTTTGCCGGATGGACATTCTATGGAGCATCGTTAATGTTTTTTATCTGGGTTTTTCATTTACAGCTTACTTCAATTTTTGCAGCACGCATTTTACTGGGCATGTCTTTCGGTTTAATTTTCACACATTTGCTCCGGCTTGTTATTTTGCGTTTTAAGCTTACCCCTCCTATTTTTGGCAGGCAATGGCTGCAGCTTTTTAGTATAACATTAATCGTTTGCATTGCTTACAGCTATATCAGCAGCACAATTGTTGAGTGGCTGCATTTATATGATCCCGAAATAAAAGCCAGCATCCCCGAGCGTTTTTTTCTGAACCTGGCCAATGATTCTCCCATTATTTTTGTTTGGCTTTCTATTTATTACCTGTGGCATTATATTGAAAACTCACGCAACACGAAAATTGACAGCGTGAAAATGGAAAGCCTTGTAAAAGAGCTGCAGCTTAAAACCATTAAAGCGCATATTAATCCGCATTTTATTTTCAATGCTTTAAACAGCATTCGTGCATTGGTTGATGAAAATCCCGAACGTGCTAGAACCGCTATTACCGAATTAAGTAATATTTTGCGCAGCAGCATGCAGGCTGAAAAAGTGGAAACAACCACGCTTGAAAAAGAATTAAGCATAGTAAAAGATTATCTTGAGCTGGAGCAAATTCGTTTTGAAGACCGGCTGCGGGTGGAATATGAAATTGATGAAGATACTTTGGACCAGCAGGTTCCGCCTATGATGCTGCAAACGCTTGTAGAAAATGCCATTAAACATGGCATAAGTAAGCAGATAAACGGAGGGCTTGTAAGAGTTATTTCCGATTTCACAGATAGCCATCATGAACTGATTGTTGAAAATACCGGTCATTTAAATGGTACAAAAAGCCTGGAAGGTTTTGGTATAGCCAGCACCATAAACCGGCTGAAATTATTGTATGGCAATGATGCCGGTTTTGAAATAAAAAATATAAACGGTAATACGGTAAAAGCAAGGGTTACACTGCCGGTTACCGCCATTTCATTTTTAAAATAAATATAATGCCACTAAAAGCTATTATTGTAGATGATGAGCGCCTTGCAAGAGCAGAATTAAAAAAATTGCTGCAGGCATATCCTGATATTGATGTTGTTGACGAAGCCACTAATGCGGATGAAGGCGTTGAAAAAATAGAATCGCAAAATCCTGATATCATTTTCCTTGATATTCAAATGCCGGGCAAAACAGGTTTTGATATGCTTTCAGACCTGGAAAAAGCGCCCCATGTAATATTTACTACTGCCTATGATGAATATGCTTTAAAAACATTCGAGGTGAATGCGTTGGATTATCTTTTAAAACCAATAGAACCTAAACGCCTTGCAGATGCAGTGCATAAACTGAACGATGAAATAAGCAAGGAGCGCATTGGCATTAGCGGTAACAATAACCGCGGCCCGCTTACCGAAATCGACCAGGTTTTTGTAAAAGACGGCGAACGTTGCTGGTTTGTAAAACTTAACGAAATACGGCTGTTTGAAAGTGTGGGTAACTATGCCAAGGTTTTTTTTGGCAACAATAAACCGCTTATTTTAAAATCGCTTAATTCACTTGAAGAACGTTTGGATGACCGTATTTTCTTTCGTGCCAACCGTAAACATATTATAAACCTTCGCTGGATTGAAAAGATAGAGCCTTACTTTAATGGCGGCTTATTGGTAGAATTAAAAGGCGGCGAAAAAATTGAAGTCAGCCGCAGGCAAACGGTTAAGTTTAAAGAAATGATGAGCTTTTAAAAACATGAGCTATATTAAAACATCGGCCTGGTTTTAAAAACCGGGCCGATTTATTTATCACTGGCAAATTATTTCAGGCAGCAACTTATGCTTTTACCGGCGCTGAAGAATGTATGGCGTCACTTAATTCTTTTATCAGGGAAGCATCTTTTTCAATTGCATTGCCCACCACAATAATATCGGCGCCGCTCTTGCAATTCATGTAAGCTCTTTCCGGATTATCAATACCACCGCCTATAATTAAGGGCGCTTCAATATGCGACGATACTTTTTCTATCATGGTGGTGGGCACGGGGTTTTTGGCACCGCTGCCGGCATCCATAAAAATAAGTTTCATGCCCAGCATTTCTCCCGCCATAGCAGTGCACATTGCAATTTCAGCTTTGTCTGAAGGTAAAGGCGTTGCATTAGAAATATAAGAAACTGTGGTAGGTGCGCCGCCATCAACAACCATATAACCTGTAGGCATTACCTCAAGCCCGCTTTGCTTTACGGCCGGGGCGCTTATTACATGCTGTCCTATCAGCAATTCAGGATTGCGCCCGGATATTAGAGAAAGATATAAAAGTGCATCGGCGTAGCGGCTGATCTGCGAATGCGAACCGGGAAAAATAACCACCGGTATAGAACAGGAGACTTTTATCTGCCTGATGCATTCATCAAGGTTATTGGAAATAACAAGGCTGCCACCTACAAAAAAATAATCAATTTTGGCATCCAGGGCTAATGATACAAGCTGCTCGGTAGTTGCCTCGTTAACCTTATCAGGATCAACAAGTACCGCAAAGGATTTTTTACCGGTTGCTTTTCGTTCTTGTATCTGTTGGTACAACTTGTGCTTCATGCAGGCTTTTTAAGTGAGACCTTATTTGCAAAAATGCAAAAAAGTTTGCATTCTTAGCAATTTCATTGGTATTGTTTTCAATGGCTTACCGGCCACCTCATTTATATATCATACGAAAAACAGCCATTAGTGTTTAAAGCAACAGCAATTTTTTATCCAAAATTTTATCTGCGCAGGGTTTTTGCGTGAAACCTAATGCCCGGTTGAGCTTTAAAAAAATCCACATCCATTTTCCACAATATGTGCATATTCATAGTTTCTTTTTTCGGAGGTTAAAGATATTTTCGTCGTCTGTCTCTAACCTTTGCTTAGACAAGTTTAAATAAATTTATCACGCTTAAAATATTACCAATGGCAACAGGAAAAACCCACAAAGCATTGCTGTTTCAACGCCGCTTTACCAAAGAAGGCGTTAGCCCGTTTGATATGTTTGAGTACGATTACCGCACCAGCATCATTAAAAACCCAACGGGTGAAGTTTTATTTGAAATGAACAATGTGGAAGTGCCCAAACAATGGAGCCAGATTGCCACTGATATCCTGGCTCAGAAATATTTCAGAAAAGCGGGCGTACCCCAACCTGACGGAACTTCAGGCCGTGAAACCTCTGCAAAGCAGGTAGCGCACCGCCTGGCAAACTGCTGGCGGGTTTGGGGTGAAAGAAATAATTATTTCGATTCTGAAAAAGACGCCCAAATTTTTTATGAGGAGCTGGTTTATAGCATTTTAAACCAGGCATGTGTGCCTAACAGCCCTCAATGGTTTAATACAGGGCTGCAC
>JAEWJV010000327.1 GCA_023386395.1 Bacteroidota bacterium | reverse complement strand
GTATTAGCTAAAGCCATGAGTGTGGTTGGAATTGAATTATCCTGGTTAGCAATGTTGGGTGGGTTTTTAATCCGCTCATTGGAATAATTCACATTACCGGCAAAGCTGAATTTATCGGAAAGATCATAATTAAAACCAAGGTTTACAATGTACCGGCCAAATTTGTTGTTTGGTGTAATGCCGAGGTTTTCCGTGTTGTTTAATGACAGGTGCACGCCGCCTTTTTCACCCATGCTTTCCAGCGTTACGGTGTTGGCAAAGTTCTGCCCGGTACGGTAAAATTCTTTTATACGGCTTCCCTGTGCCACATAAGGAACAGTAAGATTATCAAACAGTATCTGCGTCATACCCGGCTCTATTTTTTCACCAAACGACCATTCGCCCGACGTAGGGTTAGGCGTGGTTGGCCGTACCCCGTTTTCCCCCTGGCCATATACTTTCTGGTAATCTGTAAAATCCAGCGGTGTTTCAAACGTATAATTCGAGTTTAACGTAACGCCAATGCCCTTGTTCTTACCCTTTGTTTTTGTGGTAATCATAATGACACCATTAGCGGCCCGGCTGCCGTAAAGCGCGGCTGCTGGTGCGCCTTTCAGTACGGTCATGCTTTCAATATCATCCGGGTTTATGCTTCCCAAACCATCACCACCATCGGCATATACGCCACCGCCGGTAACACCAACAGTATTATCGTTAAAATTCGAGTTATCAATCGGCACACCATTTATTACAAAAAGCGGACTGCGCCCACCCGTAATGGCCGACTGGCCGCGTATGCGTATTTTGGAAGTACCGCCGGGCCCTGTACCTAATGATGAGATATTCACACCGGCCACCTTTCCCTGCAATGCATTCATAGGGTTGGAGGTGCGGTTTACCGTAAGCTCATCGGGCTTAACGATGGTGGCGGAATAGCCCAAGCCTCTTTCACTTCTTTTAATACCCAGGGCTGTTACCACAACATCGCCCAGGTTTTGCGTATTGGCTGGCAAAATCGCATCAACAATTGAGCGGTTTCCCACTTTCAGTTCTATACTCACAAACCCCACAGAACTAAAAACAAGTGTAACATTCGGACCGGTTTTAATACTATAATTACCGGAAGAATCTGTGGTTGTACCCGTTTTCGTGTTTTTTACTACAACAGATACGGCCTGCAGCGGCTTACCATCTTCATCGGTTACTTTACCGGTAACTGTTTGGCTTTTAACTGAGAAAGCCAGGAGAAAAAATAAACAGAAACCGAGTAACTTTTTCCCTACGCCGGCGCACCGGCACGAAGGTTCGTTTTTCATACAGCAAGTAAATTTTAGCAGTTGATAAATTCTCTAAGCATCCTTTCGGATCGCAATTATTTTAGCAATGATATTCCAACATCAACACCCAAACTTCCAATAATCTACGGTGGTGAATTTTATACAAACAATATTGATGGCCTGTTAACTCATTACCCCGATCAAATATTCGCATAATAGCCAGGAATTTGTACTTTTAACTGCTTGCTGCATGAACCAATTTTATTTACAACAAGGCGCTGCCAAAGAACTGCAACCATTTCCGCATATTGTTGAGTTTGCTCTAAAAAAGAATAATGCCATCCGGCTGCACTCTTTGAATACAACGGCAACCAACAGTTTGCGCATTTACTATGTAATAGATGGTAAATTTGAATGGCTTATTCACGAACGGCAGCATATTTTATATCCCGGCGATGTGGCCATGATATTGCCCGGCCAGAAATTTGGCGGCGGCAAAGGATTTCTTGATATAGGAACACTTTGCTGGATAAATATCAAAATAGAAGGTATAGAACCGGCCGGAAAAATGGTTCCGGGAAAATGGAGCAGTCTTTCTGAAAATGAAAGATCAACCATCGGCAAAATTCTTATGATGAACAACCGGCCGCTGCATTTGCAACTGAAAGAAGCAGGCTTTATTCTTGAAAAATTAAAAGCTGAAATATGCTCCCAGGAAATTGGTTTTAATACAAGAGTGAACCAATTGATAGATGAATTGTTTATTATAATTACGCGTGGGCTTACACGGCAAAACAATACGCTGCGCAATTTTCCGCAAACTTTTTTGGAATTGGAACAACAACTGCGGCAACGTTTGGATTATCAATGGACGGTTGATGAAATGGCGGCACTTGTTGGCCTTGGCACTACAGCCTTTAATGAGAAAGTAAAAAACTATACAGGATTTTCACCTTTAAATTACCTTATCAATATCCGCATATCAGAAGCTATTAAATTATTAAAACGACGCGATGCATCGGTTACAGATATAGCCTTGGATACGGGTTTTTATTCATCACAGCATTTTTCAACAACATTCAAAAAATTAACCGGGTTCACACCAAGTGAATTCAGAAAAAATAACCTGCTTCAAAAATAAATCAACAACTTTTATGGAATGCGTTATTACGATAGAATTAGGAACGAATGCAGTAAGGGTTTTTGCCTTTAGCCTTTCGGGCGACCTGCTTGCCTCTATGAAAGGCTCATATCCTACATTTCATGTTCGGCCCGATTACAGTGAGCAGGACCCGGAGCAGATTTTTATTACCATGTTATATGTTTTAAAAAACCTGCTGAACGAAAAAATTCATCCACAGAAAATTAAAGTGCGTTGCATTTGTTTCAGCGCATCCATGCACAGCGTTTTAGCGATTGATGAAAACGGCGTGCCGCTGGATAATGCCATTACATGGAGTGATAACCGCGGCAAAAAAGTGGCGGCGGCATTAAATGCATCACCGGTATGTAAAAAAATTTATACAGCTACAGGAACTCCCATTCACCCCATGTCGCCTTTAATAAAAATTGCCTGGATAAAAGAAAACGATAAAGAGAAGTTTAAAAAAAGCGCAAAATTTTTATCTATTAAAAGTTATATCGTTCAGCAATTAACCGGCAAATGCTGTATTGATTACAGCCTTGCTTCTGCAACGGGCCTGATGAATATCCATACATTAAACTGGGAGCCTGACGCCCTTGCGTTTGCCGGTATTAAGACAGATAAATTGCCGGAGCTTGTGCCGGTATTTCATTCGCCGGGCCGGTTGCTGAAGGCATATCAAACTTCGCTTGGCCTGCCTTCCGGTGTTAAAATTTTAATTGGTTCCAGCGATGGTTGCCTGGCCACGCTTGGCGCCGGCGTTTGGGGCGAAGGCAAAGCCACTATTACAATTGAAGACAGCGGTGCCGTGCGTATTGTGGGCAAAAAGGTGCTGCAGGATGAAAAGCAGCGTTTCTTTAATTACCTGCTTACAAAAAACTATTATGTGTCCGGCGGGCCTACCAATAATGGCGGCGTTATCTTCGATTGGTTTGCGCGGCAATTCGGTGAATTTAAAAATCCTTTCGATATAGAATACAGTATGGATATGCTGATGAGCGAAGCTGCTAAAGTTGACGCGGGCTCCGAAGGATTATTGTTTTTGCCGTACCTGCTGGCAGAACGGGCGCCGATATGGAACCCCAATGCAAGAGGCTGTTATTTTGGATTGAATATTAATCATGGCCGTCCGCATTTTATACGCGCCACCATTGAAGGCATTTTGTATGAAATATACAGCATTGGAAAAACACTGCAGGAACACCGCAGCATAAAAAGCCTTTCCGTAAACGGAAGCTTTGCTTCCATACCTTTTTGCGCCCAAATAATTACTGATATGTTTAATAAGCCTTTATATGCAAGCAGGCAAAGCAATAACAGTATCGGGCTTGGGGCTTTTTTGCTGAGTGCTGTGGAAATGGGCATATATAAAACAATTGACGAAGCGGCACAAACAGTTGTGGTTCCTGACAGCTATAAACCCAATAAACAAAATCATAAAATTTATAATAATTATTTCCGCATTTTTGAAAGTTTAAGTGTAAAGCTGTTTGATGAATTTGAAAATATTTCAAACCTGCAGCAGCAAACCTGATGAACCTGCTTTTGCACTTGTAAAATGTTTTAAAAAAATTTCTTTAGCTGCCAAAGGCACAATCAAAACCTATGCGCCGCAGCTAATAATTTTTCATTCATCTATCCTTTACAATTTCCTGTTCATCTATCCAATACTTTTACATTACATAAATTAAGCTCATGGAATTTGGCATAAGCACATTCGGAGAAATTGTTCCCGATCATAAAGCGGGTAATGCAGAAAATGCACACAGAAGGATACAGGATTTATTGGACGAAGCAAAGCTTGCAGATGCAACAGGACTGGATGTTTTTGCTTTGGGCGAACACCATCGTTCCGATTATGTTGTATCATCACCTGAAATGGTATTGGCAGGCGCCGCAACCATTACAAAAAACATAAGATTTATAAGCGCCGTTACGGTTTTGAGCTCTTCAGATCCCGTGCGTGTATTTCAGAATTTTGCCACGCTCGATTTAATATCAAATGGCCGCGCAGAAATTATGGCGGGCCGCGGTTCATTCATAGAATCATTCCCTTTATTTGGATATAACCTGAATGATTATGATGAATTGTTTATTGAAAAGCTTGATCTTTTATTAAACATCAACCAGCATGAACGGGTTGCATGGAAAGGAACACACCGGGCTTCGTTGAATAATCTTGGAGTATATCCGAGGCCATTGCAGCGCCAATTGTCCATCTGGATTGCTGTTGGCGGAACACCGGCTTCTGTAATTCGTGCAGGCAGCTTGAATTTGCCTTTAACCATTGCTATTCTTGGCGGCAGCCCCGTGCAGTTTACGCAGCTTACCAATTTATACCGGGATGCTGCAAAAAAAGCAGGGCACGATGAAAACAAACTGCAGTTATGCATCAATGAACATTTATATGTTGCTGATACGAGTGAACAGGCCAGGGAAGAATTCTGGGTTATTTATGGAAGAATGATGAATAAAATAGGGCAGGAAAGAGGCTGGAGTCCCATGAATAAACAGCAGTTTGAATATTTATGCCAGCCCGAAGGCCCATTGCTTGTGGGCAGTGCAAAAGAAGTAGCTGATAAACTTATTTATCAATACAAATTATTTAATAACACGCGGTTTTTAGCGCAGGTAATTCATGGCGATATTCCGCAGGAAAAAATCATGCACTCCATTGAATTGTTTGGAAAGGAAGTGGTGCCTGCAGTTAAGGCCGCAACGGAGCCCGCAAAATCTAAGTTATAATCGCCCTAAACAATGGCTGAATTTTTGACACTATTGTTAGTCATAAAAATATACAATGAATTCACTTGAAAATAAAGTGGCCTATATAACCGGTGGCAGCAAAGGCATTGGTTACGGCATTGCTGAAATATTATTGAAAGCAGGAATGAAAGTAGCTATAACAAGCCGTAATGCAGCTGCTGCAAAAGAAGCAGCGCAATCGTTAAGCAATGATGAATCAAAAGTTCTGGCTTTACAATCTGATGTAAGTGATGCCGAAAGCGAAAACAAAGCCGTGGATGCAGTGATAAAAAAGTTTGGCCGGTTAGATGTTTTAATTGCGAATGCAGGTGTTGGCCATTTTGCCTCCATCGAAAATATAACGATAGATGAATGGCATGAAACAATCGATACCAACCTTACCGGTGTTTTTAACAGCGTTAAAGCAAGTATTGATGCATTAAAGGAAACCAAAGGTTATATTATAACTGTTGCAAGCCTCGCCGGCACCAATTTTTTTAAAGATGGTTCTGCATATAATGCGAGTAAGTTCGGGTTGGTTGGTTTTTCGCAGGCCATTATGTTAGACCTGCGTGAATATGGAATTAAGGTAACTACGATAATGCCTGGTTCGGTTGCATCGCATTTTAATGATCACACTCCATCTGATGCTGATGCGTGGAAAATTCAGCCGGAAGATATTGGCGAACTTGTGGAAGATCTTTTGAAAATGAATGCCCGTGCATTGCCCAGTAAGGTTGAAATAAGACCAACTATTCCCGGTAAATAAAGTTTAAACAATATTTTTTATGCCCGGCAATCTTACGGCCAGCGAACCTAAAAGAAAAGATATTGTTACTACAACCGGGGCAGCAACCAGGAATTTTACAGCAGGTTCGATCTGCCAGTTTTTAAGCAACAATGTAATGGCAATAACAGCAAGCGGATGAAGAATGTAAGTAGCATAAGCGGTCCTCCCCGCATTTTGCAAAATTGGCCTTGTATAATTCCATTTGTATTTAGCGGCTGTAAGTAAAGCCATAATGATTGCAATGCCGGTAAGTTGTTCCCATACTCCGTTTAATAATGAGTTGGCCGTTCCATTTCCCTGGAAGCTTTCAAGCGTGCTGTTTGTAAAAATCTTTACAGCATATAACAATGGAAATGCTATAATGAATATTAGAGCCAGCCTGCGCCAGGTTTTCACTTTGGCTTCGTCAATATCTTTCAGCCATTTATTCCGGCTTGCTGCAATGCCGGCAATGAACAATGCTATGTATTGCGTGAAATGTGCAAATTGAAAACCTAATGGATGCAACACCCATCCGATAGGAAAAAATATTCTCACAACATAACTTATCAGCCCCAGCAGCAGTGCAAATAATATGATTTTGTTATTGCCAGGCAACCGATGCATGTTCTTATTACCGTGCGTAAAAGTTTTCATGTATAAAACATATAGCAGGGTGAAAATTAATAATGCTGCTACAAACCACATGACGCCCGGATCAATCCAGTTGTCGTAGCCTTTAAGATATTGAAGAAGTGTTGCGGGTTTTTTATAGCCAAACTTGTAAATAAGGAAATTCAGTAACGGCGAGAATATAAATGAATAAAAAAGCAACGGCAAGCCAAGCCGTTTTAAACGGTCCAATGTAAATTTTGCAGCGCCCTTTTTTAAATAAGATGGCTCTGTAAACAAAGCTGAAAGAAAAAAGAAAAACCCCATGAAGAATGATTGATTGGCAGCAACAAACCATGTCATAAAGATCTGCGCTGTTTCATTTGATGTTTTATCGTAAAAATACCAGCCACCCGGCGCGCCATACGTAATACAGGTGTGATGGAGAATTACCAATACAGTTAATAAAACACGGAGATTATCGATGTAATTTATTTTGGTTGACGGGGAAACCTTCATGTGCAGCGTTTTGCTTACAAACGAAATTCAATAAAATAAGTTACACTATAATGAACTATACTATCCTGATAATTAAAAAATTGAAAGCATTATATTTGAGCTTCAATCGTACCATTATGAAACCTTTTAATCCAAAACTTGCATTAACAATTGCTTTACTGCTTGCATTATTTACTTCATGTAAAAAAACATTTAATGATACGCTTCCCGTATCTGCCCAGGCTTCTGATGATCTGAGATTAAGATCCGGCAAACCTAACATTATACTTATTATAGGTGATGATATAGGATACGAAGTTCCGCAATACACAGGCGGTGAATCTTACAACACACCTAACCTGAATTTTATGGCTGCAAACGGCACGCAATTCACCAACTTTTTTTCACATCCCGATGGGCCGCCTTCACGGCTGGCATTGGTAACCGGTAAATACAATTTCCGCAACTGGGTAAAGTTTGGATTGTTGCCCGATACATCTAAAACAATTGCCAATATGCTGCAGAATGCCGGTTATAAAACCTGCTATATAGGTAAATGGCAGTTTGATGGCGGCGATGCTTCCATAAAAAAACATGGCTTCGAAAATTACCGCGTATTCCAGCCATTTAATATAGTTGACAATAACGGCATGGATCAATATCATGGCAGATATAAATCGCCATACCTCTATGAAAATGCTTCTTACCTGCCCGACAGCGTTGTAAAAAATAAATATTCTGAAGACCTGTTTTATGATTATGCCAGCACGTTTATCGATAATAATAAAAGCAAGCCTTTCTTTATTCAATATTCGCTGAACCTTGCACAACATCCCTGGTCACCCACTCCTGATGATCCGGATTATGCAAACTGGAATCCGGACATTGACGATAGCCTGCATGAAAACAAAAAATATTTTCCGGGTATGATTGCATACATGGATAAAATGATTGGCAGGCTTATTAAAAAAATAGATTCGGGCGGGCTTGCCAATAAAACCATTATTTTATTTACATCAGATAACGCCACCAATAAAAATATTACATCGATGTACAAAGGCTCGCCAATTAAAGGCGGGAAGAATTACACGGATAGAAGAGGCATAAGTGTTCCGCTGGTGGTATATGGCCCGGGCACCGTAAAACAGGGAGCAGTTGATACTTCTTTAGTGGATATGACTGATTTTCTGCCAACCTTTGCAGGCATTGCCAATATATCCAGGCCATCAACCTGGGGACCGCTGGATGGAGTAACATTCTTTGATAATTTAAAAGGAACAAAAGGCAATCAAAGAACTTTTGTTTACTGTTACTGGGATCGCGATTATATGAAAATTCCAATACCGGTAAGTTATTCTTTTGATTATAACTATAAACTTTATGATCATTGGAATCGCGGAAAATTTTTTAATATATTTATTGATCCTTTAGAGAAAGATCGCCTTTTGGATGCTGAGCTTACAATAAGTCAGAAAATGGAAAAGCAAAAATTAAAAAATATATTAAAGTCTTACGCAGGATATTAAAATATTGACTGGCAACTGCATCCTGTAAACGAAAGTTGTATGATAACACCCGAAGACGCAAAAGCAATGGCTTTATCATTGGAAGGCACGGAGGAAAAGCCCCATTTTCATCGCACTGCGTTTACAGTAAACAAAAAAATATTTGCCACATTACTGGTAAGCGATGCCACATTGAATTTGATGTTTGATCCGCAAACTCAATTTATCTTTTGCCCGCCAGGCAGCGATATTATTTTTCCTGTTCCCAATAAATGGGGATTAAAAGGTGCCACAACTATCAACCTTAAAAAGGCAAATAAAAAATTAGTGATGAGCGCTTTGAAAGAGGCGTACAATCTTAGAAAAGCAAAATGAATTATTTAAATAAAGATGATTGCCTCTCATCTTTCTTCTCCACGAACTTTGGTTTTATCAAATTCAAACCACATGCGGCATTCAGCTTATTAACCAGGTAAATCGTAAGTTCGGGGGATGTTGCCTCGTCATGCATGTGCATGAAAAAGTAAATGTCTTCAATGCCTTTGTTTAACCAATATTTCATGCGTTCTACCCAGGCATCGATTCGTGTATAATCCGAGTGGTGCAGGCTGTTGCCCACATACCGGATAAATGTTTTTGGAACAGTAAGATGCATGTGCGCACAATCTCTTCTCCCTGCGGTATCAGTAATAACAGCGCCCATGTTTAATTGCTGCAATGTTTCAAATAATTCTTTGCCTGCAGGTTCTTTAAACCAGTCTGCATGTCGCACCTCAACAAAGAATTGCAGGTCGGTTGGTAACGATCTTAGAAAGTCAAATAATTCGTCTTTGCGTTTGGTGGAAAATGCATCGCTCACCTGGATAAAAATGGGCCCAAGGTGTTCGCCAAAAGCTAACACACCTCTTAAAAAATCTGTAAGGAGAAAAGGTTTATCGGTAAGCCTGCCAAAATGCGTAACACCTTTATACATTTTCGGGCAAAACAAAAAGTCTTTGCCAAAAGCCTGCTCATTCCATTTGGCAATGCCGCGTTCGCCATAAATTTTATAATGTGTTGCATTTAGTTCAATACAATTATAATGTTGAACATAATGCTTCAGGAAATCTTTCTCTTTTGTTTTTTCAGGATAGATTTTTCCAACCCATTCAGGCCTGCCCCATTTGGCGCAGCCAACATAAACTTTGGCCATTTTATTTTTCTTGCCGGGAAGAATAGTTTTATTGAATGCAGGTTCTTTGTGCAAACTGAAATCAATGCTGTCTAATGTTTCTTCAGGAACGCGGCCAAACTCCATAAGTTTTTTACTAAGATAACACTGATTAAGCCGTATTGTTTTCATTTACTTTGCTGTGCTTTTAAACCTGCGTTTTATTAAATGCCCTTTCCACATCCAAAAGCCGGAAAGCACTACAATGGGAAATAATATCCAACGAACGGTTAAAGCGGCATAATGAATATCAGCCACAGGGCCATAAATAAAACCAACAATAGGTATGCTGAAAATAATGTGCAGCCAGCGTATAAATTTTCTTTCAACAGAAGCTTTCATAAACAAAATTTATTAGCCCCGGCATAACCGGGGCTAAGGTTACTACTTAATTTTTGTTGAATCTGCGTGTTGCCATGCACAGTAGGAACCATTGACATTGTTATGATTCCAGGCACGAAAGCGAAAAAAGAAGGCATTAGATGCGAGGAATAAAACAATAACCAGTATGGCTGCAATTCTGCTAATGGTTTTTAATACAGGCCTGGCCGAAAAATTGCCAAACACATAACCAATAATAAACACCATGCATGCAATAAATAATACTCTTATTACAATGAAAATTCCAAAAAACATAACCTACATTTTAATAGTTAAAAAATTATTTAAGTTGTTTTAAAAGCCCTTCTACTTCTTTTGTTCCCCAATGCGGTTCAATTGTATTTGTTGGCGCTGCACTTAGTTTTTGCTTTGCTTGTGTAAGTAACTGTTTGGCTAACTTTTTATCGCCGCCATACATTTTAGGGGTTGCAAATTTTTGCCAGCCTTCCAGGTATAACATTCTTGGATTTTCGGCATTCGCCATCTTTGCTTTTTGTATATAACCGAAAGCTGTTGGGCCGTATTTAGGTCCATAAGTTTCAGGATTGATAAAAACCCTTGCCTGGTTTAATATCATCTGCACACAATAAATTTCTGACAACTCTTTTTTTTGTTTTGAAGTATCAATGAGTGATTGTGCTTTTGTTATTTCTTCTTCTGCTTTATTGGCAAAATCTTCAATGTTATCAGGGTCGGAATCTTGTTTTAGCCAGCCGATTTTTGCATTGCAAAAGGCTGCATAATAATAGGGCAACCATTGCGTTTTTTGCGTTTGTGCAATGGTTAAAAATGTTGATGCAAGCTGCTCATAATCTTTAATTGTTTTTGCCTCATCTAATTTTGTTACGCTTGTTTGTAACTGCGTATTTACGCCCTGCGCATACAAACCGGTATACAGAAAAATGACTGTTGAAATGATGATTAACTTTTTCATGATTGTATGTTTTATTGTTGAATAGAATTGCTGCAGCACAAGGGAGTGACACAACCGTGCTTCATACATGCACTGCAGCCGGTGACATAAAAAATATTTGAGTGTTTATAAATTGTCGTTGATGAAATCGTCGCGGCGGTCTATGCCAAAAGACATGAATAACCCCAGATAGAAACTACGTGTTGCCGGCATGGTTACGGGCGTTTTAAATGCGCCGTTATAACTATAGTTGTAATTATATGTTTGCTTTGTTCCAAAAACATTGTTGATGCCAAAACCAATTCCCGAGAAGTCTTTATGCTTCCAATTTTTAAACATGGTAAAGAGATAGGCAAAACTCAGGTTCATTTGGCTATACATGTTTGTTTTGCCTTCACCTGCAACAATGGTTTTGCTTTCTGAATGTTGAATATTATAATACGGGCGGCCTGTTGCCATCGAATAAGAAAGATTTGCATTGAAATTTATATCAGGGAAAAATCTTTTTATAGCAACAGATGCGGTATGTGGTGTTGCAAAGTTAGGTTGCAGTGCCTGCGGATAATTTAAGAACTTGCGCTTTGTATCAAGATAAGTGTAGGATATCCAGTAATCAAAATTTTTGAACGTGCGTTTGTCGCGAAAGAATAATTCAATGCCTTTTGCATAACCATCACCGTTTGTTGCTGTATCGGGGAATGTAGTTACAAGATTTTTATATTGCTTGTAATAAGCCTCAATTCTTATTAAACGGTTATTGAATTTTCTTTGATAATTGAGTACATAATGTGTTGCTTTCGTATAATCAAGATGGTTGTTTTGCAAAAAATAGGTTACACCAGGTTTTTGGTAAAAAATGCCATAAGCAACATTAAACTGCCCGCCATTATTTAACCTGTAAGCAACGCTTACCCGGGGTGCAATGTTTGTTTTATTCAATAAAGTGGAATGCTCTGCCCGCATACCAATTTTTGCAGCAATGTTTTTTGCGATGTATACATCACTTTCTGCAAAGGCTGCGGTTAAATTATCATTGAACTGACTAAACTCATTGTTATAGTGATAAACATCATTCGTATAAAAATTTTCTGCACCAAAACGTAATGCCTGGTTGCGACGGAATGCCTTTGTAAGCACAATTCTTGCCTGTGCAAAATTTTGCCTGGAATTAATCTTATTATTCTTTGTATTGAATGGATAATAATCTACGTCAATTGTCTTGTCGATGGAATCAACAAGCTGGTTGGTAATTTTTTGATCACTGAAATTATAGGCCAGCGCTGCATGCAGTTTCCATTTGTTTTGCAAGGGCTGGCGATAAGATAAATTAGCATAGAGGTTTGAACCTTTATTGTTAAACAAAGAGTTTAGCGCTGCACTGTCAATATCCTGGCTGCGCACCCCGGTATGATTATAGCCATAGTTGGTATAAAATTTCAGTATGCCGCCATTGTTTGTTTTGATGCGGAAATTGGCATCACCCGAAATGTATTCCGGCGCATGTGTAAAATCGTAATGCTGTTTTACAATGTTGTTGTAAAAACTATAGTTGCCATAATTGCCAATAACACCCCAACTGCTTTTTTTATTCTTTGCCAGTTTCTGGAAACCCGCGCCCTGCGCCATTGGAAAGAGGTGCAGGCTTGCAGAGCTTTCATCGGGCAAATCAACACTTTCCAAAATCAATGCACTGCTTAATGCTTCGCCATACAAAGCAGAGTAACCACCCGTATTAAATAAAACGCCTTTGAATAAAAAAGGGTTAATGCGGGCAGGCTGAATTATGCCAGGCACACTGGCATAATTGGGTACAGGCATTAATGTGCCATCAATAAATTGTTTGGTCTCTTCATTAGTTCCCCCGCGGACAAATAAACCTTCTTTATCACCAATTTGCTGTGCACCCGGCAATGATCGCAAAGAGTTACTGATGTCGCCGCCATTACCCGCAACTGTCATGGCATCCATTGGTGTAAGTGATGCACCCTTTGCTTTATCACTGGCTTCAAAACTGCCCGCAGAAACGATTACAGGTTTGAGACTTTTTTCTTCAACATTCAAAGAAATGATTACAACTATATTGCTGTCATGCACGGCAATCTTCTTTTCCGCTTTTTCAAAACCGATTGATGAAGCGGTAATTATTTGATTGCCTTTGGCATTCGTTATAAAAGAAAAATTGCCCGCGCTGTCTGATATTGTACCATCAGTTGTGTTTATTAATTTGATGCTTGCATTTTCAATGGGTGCTTTCTTTTTATCTGTTACCGTTCCTCTAATAGTAGTTTGCGCAGTAACTGCATTCATTATAAACATTGTTGTTATTACCAGCACTATATACTGCAGGTGCCTGAAATATTTTTTGTTGCCCCAGCTTTTACAGCACAGGTAGAGCTTTAGTTGCGTTGTGCAGTCTTGCAGTTGATCCGCTGTCGAGCGGATTATCATACGTGGTTTTATCTGATTGCTGTTATTGATGTTTTGCATACGCTTTGCTTTTGTTATCACAAAGCTGCAATGCATACCGGCCTTAAATTTTGCAGTGTAGATTACATTGATAATTGTTACGACAAGATGGGAAGATGTGTATTAGTTGAAAGCTTTTGTAATATGCCGGACTATGTTACCTGTTTGTTATACGATTAAGATTTTCTTTATAGAAATCGCTTACGGCAATTTCGTGATTTCCGATAACAATAAGGTCTCTTTTAATAACAGAAATTTTTTCTGCATTTACAATAAAAGATTTGTGGGTGCGGATGAATTTATCAGCGGGAAGTTTTTCTTCAACCGTTTTCATGGTCATGCGGGTAAGCACAGGTTTACTTACAGAAGCGAGATGAATTTTGATATAATCTTTCAGGCCTTCGATAAACAAAATATCGCTGAATAAAATCTTTACAAGATTATATTCAACATGCACAAAAATATGATCGGGTGTTTCTTCTTTGGTTGGAGATGCAGGCAAAAAAGTTTTCTCATTACGCAGATCATACAATTCTTTTGCTTTGTTACAAGCTCTTAAAAACCTTTCAAACGACACGGGCTTTAGCAGGTAATCAACAACATTTAAATTATAGCCTTCCAGTGCATATTGTTCATAAGCGGTGATAAAAATAATCATAGGCGGTTGCTGCAATGTTTGAATAAACTGCAGGCCGCTGAGCCTCGGCATTTGTATATCGAGGAATATCAGATCGATTTTTTCTTTTTGTAAGATATCGATAGCTTCCATTGCATTTCTGCATGCCTTAACCAGATGGAGATAAGGTACCTGTTTAATGTTGTCAACCACTAAATCAAGCACTAATTTTTCATCATCAACTGCTATACAATTCATACACTTAAAGGAAGGTTTAAATGCACATAAAAAACATGGTTTTCCCTGTTAACAGTAAGCTGGTGTTTTTGCGGATACAATAACATTAATCTTGATTGTACATTTTCCAAGCCAATCCCTGAGTTATTGTCTTTGCTGTTATCATCTTCAATAAATTTATTCTTCACATCAAGTACCAAGCCATTTTCATTGGAAAAAAGATGTATGCTGATAAAAGGATCATCGGCGCCGGTACCGTGTTTAAATGCATTTTCAACAAAAGGAATTAACAGCATGGGTTCTATTTTTTGCTGCAGTATTTCCGGTGATAAATTTATATCAAGATTAATTTTTACATCATCGCCAAAACGCAATTGCTGCAGGCTTATGTAACTTTTTACATACTCAATTTCGTTTGCAAGTGACACTTTTTTTTCATCGCTTTCATACAACATATACCGCATTAAATCCGACAACATAATTAATGCAGGTTCTAATTGTTTCGATTGCTTCCTGGCCAGTGATACAAGATTAGTGAGCACATTAAAAATAAAATGCGGGCTTATTTGCGAACGAAGAAACTTAAGCTTAATAGAAAGTTGCTCTGCAATAATTTCTTTCTGTTTTTTATCATTCGCAATTTTGTTTACAATCATTTTATAAATAATGCTTGCGATGATAAACGGAATTACAGGAAAAAATAAAATGCGGTAAGCCCATTCATTAAGCTGCACATTTGGATAGAAGGCCTGCGTAAGCCATAGTTTGAGGTAATAGGATACGAGTAAAACAACGGCAACCCATATAAGATAAAGCCACCATTTTTTTGTATTGAGCAATTTTGGATATAAAACCAATGCATTCAGATAAAAAATACCGGCGTTGTACACGTTGGTTATCACAAACCAGTCCACAGGAAAAAACCCCGGTTGTGTATTGCGGCTATCAAAAAATAAGTGTGGCACTGTAAATAATATGAGCCAAACTGTAAGGTGTATTAGTATAGCCCTGTATTTGGAAAAGAAAATTGCCATGTAACGAAAATACTTATTGATTATAGCATATAAATGCAAATGACTTCGTTAAGGCAATATGTGTATATGAAGGCGCTGATTGTGTCGACAACAATTATTAAATGGCCGTAGTTTGGTTAATAGTATGTTGATAAAGCTAACAGCGTTTTCGTTTAACTGTTTTCATATCAGGATTTATAATTTATTTGCAAAAGTTTTATTAGTTCACTCAAACAGAAAACTACAATGATTCTTTCTGACATGCGCATTTTAGAAGAAATAGAAAAGGGAACGATTAAGCTTGTGCCTTATGACCGCGAATGTTTGGGCAGCAATAGCTATGATGTGCATTTGGGCAAATGGCTGGCAACATACCGTGAGCACATTTTGGACGCGAAGAAACATAACGAGATTGAATATTTCGAAATCCCTGAGGATGGTTTTGTTTTATACCCACATATATTTTACCTCGGTGTTACAGAAGAATACACCGAGACGCATGCCCATGTTCCGTTCCTGGAAGGCAAAAGCTCTACGGGAAGATTAGGCATTGACATACATGCTACTGCTGGTAAAGGTGATGTAGGTTTTTGCGGCAACTGGACGCTGGAGATTTCCGTGAAGCAGCCGGTAAAAGTATATAAAGGCATGCCGGTTGGCCAGTTGATTTATTTTCCTGTTGACGGCGAAATTGAGGTAAAATATAACCAAAAGAAAAATGCCAAGTATAGCCAGCAGCCTGATAAGCCGGTGGAAAGTATGATGTGGAAGAACAAGTTTTAACGCTTATCAATTGCCTTTAATTTGCTTTTATGTCTTTCCGCAGCTTCTTCAATAGAATGCATTTTTTTAAAGTCTGATTCTTTTTCTGCCAGGCTTGACAGGTGTATATAAAACTTTTTCAGTATCTCGAGTTCTTCGGGTGTAAGGTCTTCCACGTCAATAAGCCGGTTGCTGGCGTCTTTGCTTGATGCAATGAGTTCATTTAATTTTAATTGCAGCGCCATCGTGTCTTTGTTCTGCGACTGCTGAATTACAAATACCATTAAAAATGTAATAATGGTAGTACCCGTATTTATAACAAGCTGCCATGTATCGGAATAATGAAAGACCGGGCCGGATACCGCCCACAGTATAATAATTACAAAAGCAATAATAAATGCAATGGGCTTTCCTGTAACTTTTGTGGCAACAGTTGAAAAGCGGTCAAACATTTTGCCAACGCCGCCTTTGGGCTTTTTTTTCTGATTTTTGGTATTCATATTTTTTGATTAAAATTTATTCACATTATCAGTGCAAATAATATGCAGTTAATTTTGCGGCTAATTATGAAACGCCCATGCAAAATATTTTTTTCGCACAGGGGAATGTACATCAGGGCGTTCTAGGAGACCATCGAAAAAACAAATATGTACGAATGAAGCGGTTTTTAATTGTTTGTAATCTTATCTTATTGTCAGCCTGTTGCCTTGCACAGGCCGACACGGCTGCTGTTAATGAAACAAAACGTTTTCAGGGCGGGTTGAGGATGGAATATGATAATCCGAATACTTCGCCCCTGAGTGCCGCAGCCAAAAAAAATTTTAAAGGCATTCACTTTTTTCCTTTTACTAAAAAATATGTGGTGAATGCCCGCTTTGTAAGAACGCCGAAGGAAAAGCCTTTCCAGATGAGTACATCTGGCGGCATACGTAAAACCTATATAAAGTATGCAGCAGTATTTTTTGTGATTGATAAAAAGGAGTATAAGCTGAATGTGTATCAATCGCAGGATTTAATAAAGTCGGCTGAGTACAAAGATTATTTATTCATTCCTTTTACGGATGCAACAAGTGGCGACGAAACTTACGAAGGCGGCAGGTATATTGATCTGAATATTCCGCAAAGCGATCATATCATAATCAACTTCAACACGGCTTATCACCCTTATTGCGCTTACACGGATGGTTACAACTGCCCGATACCGCCGGCTGAAAACAGATTGCCGGTTAAGATTGAAGCAGGCGTGAAGTTTTAGCAATATGTTTTGATGTATTCGCGCATCGGTGGCTAAACAAGATTTATTCGCATTTAGTTTTATCTTGACGCGCATAAATATTGCTTTATGTCACAATACATTTTGTCTTTCGACCAGGGTACTACCAGTTCACGTTCAATCATCTTTAATAAAAACGGGAATATTGTTTCTGTTGCGCAAAAAGAGTTCAAGCAAATATTTCCGCAGCCCGGCTGGGTTGAACATGATGCCACAGAAATATGGAGCACGCAACTTGGTACAGCAGCAGAAGCCATAAGCAAAGCTAGTTTAACGGTGAATGATATTGCAGCTATCGGCATCACCAATCAGAGAGAAACAACGGTGGTTTGGGACAGGAAAACCGGCAGGCCATTATGCAATGCTATTGTGTGGCAGGACAGAAGGACTGCTGATTATTGTGATTCCCTGAAAGAAAAATACACATCCTCCATTCAGCAAAAAACCGGTTTGATCATCGACGCTTATTTTTCTGCAACCAAGCTTAAATGGATATTGGATAATGTAAAAGATGCAAGAAGCAAAGCTGATAACAATGAACTATGTTTCGGTACAATTGATAGCTGGTTGTTATGGAACCTTACGCAGGGCAAAGTGCATGTAACTGATGTTACCAATGCTTCAAGAACAATGCTCTTCAATATTCATTCACTGCAATGGGATGAAGAATTACTTGCTTTATTCAACATACCAAAATCTATGTTGCCCGATGTAAAAAGCAGCAGTGAAATCTATGGTCATACAGAAAATGTTTTATCTGCTAAAAACATTCCCGTTGCCGGCATTGCCGGCGATCAGCAGGCAGCTTTGTTTGGCCAGATGTGCACACAGCCGGGCATGATAAAAAACACGTATGGCACCGGCTGTTTTATGCTTATGAATACCGGCGAAAAACCTGTTATCTCAAACAATAATTTACTTACAACCATTGCCTGGCAGGTTAATGGCAAAACTCTATATGCGCTGGAAGGCAGCGTGTTTATTGCAGGTGCAGTAGTGCAATGGCTACGCGATGGTTTACACGTGATACAAAATTCTGCCGATGTGGAAAAACTTGCCATGCAAACATCAACAAGCGATGGAGTTTATCTTGTTCCCGCTTTTGCAGGCCTGGGCGCACCTTACTGGAACCAGCACGCCAGGGGCACTATTGTTGGCATTACACGCGGCACAACATCTGCACATATTGCAAGGGCTGCGTTGGAAAGCATCGCTTATCAAACAATGGAATTGATTGAAGCCATGCAGACAGACGCTAATATTGAAGTAAGAGAACTGCGTGTTGATGGCGGCGCCACCGCCAATGATTTACTGATGCAATTTCAGAGCGATATACTCGGAACAAAAGTTATCAGGCCCGTTATCACGGAAACTACGGCGCTTGGCGCTGCATACCTGGCAGGGCTTGCCGTTGGTTATTGGAAAGATATGAATGAAATAAGCGGTCAATGGCAAATTGAAAAAACATTTGATCCGCAAATGCAGGCTTCCCAAAAAAATGATTTAATAAAAGGATGGGAGCGTGCCATTAAGGCTGTTACGACATGGAGCAAAGGTTGAAAATATTACATGCATTTGTAGTTTTTAAAGGGTGCATGTCTGGTATTAAAACATCAGGCTTGCGCAATATGTTAATTACTGATTCAATCCTTATAAAGAAAGCGCACGTGAAAATGAATTTATTTTTTACGTTTTATATTCGTGCCAGATTAAACTGATTAATCAATCGCTGAGGGTTTAACCCCAAACCAGATTATACCATACATTAAAATTATTATTACAATAAATTATTTCTGATTATTTGGCAGCTAAAATTGTTTTAATGAGAAAAAAAATCATTTCCGCTGTGATGCTGTTTTTCATTTACTCAACAGTGATGTCACAGTCTTTTGCAGATATGTCGGGCAATTGTTTTAAAGAAGATTCATGCTTTACTTCTTCGCAGATATATAAAATGGATTATGTTTTTTCCACTGTTAGAAATACTTATTTAGCTGCAAGAGGAAAAGTTGATTTGTATATGACAGTTTATTCAGCAGCCCCCTTACCCAAAAATATTAAGAAGGAAAATATTTTTGCAAACGGCAATTATAAACAGCCATTTATATTATTAATACATGGAGGCGGTTTCAGGGCTGGCTGCAGAACATTGATTGCAAATGAATGTATGGAATTTGCCAAGAGAGGTTACGTGGTGGCAGCCATAGATTACAGGCTAGGCTGGGCGCCGGGGGATGAGAAAAAATATTGCAAGGGCTTCTGTTTTGACGGGGCCTGCAATATTGTTTTAACCAGCCCCTGCCGTAAAGGCCTTAGCGATTCGCTGGATTTTGCTGTATATCGTTCAATACAGGATGCTGATGCCGCCATGCGGTACATCGCCCATTATGCAGATAACTTTAATATTGATAAAAGATATTTATATGTGGGAGGCTACAGCGCCGGCGCTATTACTGCAGTAAACCTCTCTTACATGAACCAGAAAGAATTAAATGCAGTTATACCAAAAGCAAAAGAAAAATTAGGATTATACAACACGTATGGAAATTCGTTTACCGATAAATATAAAATTGCTGGACTGTTTAATAACTGGGGCGGAATTAAAGACACCGCTTATATTAAAGCCACCGGCGATAGAGTGCCAATGATAGCTTTTCATGGCATTGATGATTCTATTGTTCCGCTTGAAAAAAGTTATCCTTTTAATTGTGCCAATGGTGCCTATGGCAGTTTTACAGGAAGTAAACTTATTTATCAACGGCTTATACATAAGTTTCCAGGCATTCCTGTGGAGTTATATGTTACTTATGGCAAACATGGCATATTCGAAGAAAGCCCTTCAACAGACCAGAGAGCGCTTTACCGCATACAAAAAGCCATTTGCTTTTTTAACCGGGTGCGTAATGGCGATAAAAGTCAAAAATTTGTAGAAATTGATAAGAACGAAGATGATATAACGTATGATGAACTGATAAAAGCATCGCCTGTTGAATGCGATAATGAAAATTTGCAGCAAAGTGAATCCGTGCCCATTGCTTTTCATCCTCCACATACCAATTAATGCCGCGATTATTTTTTGCTGTGTGTAAGAAATAAACTGAAGTTTCGTACACAGTAAATAATTTCATGCAAATTTTTGTATGAAATTTATAGCAGTGTTTTTATTAACCCTCTGCTGTTTTAATTTATCATTATCCGCACAAAAATTTTTTAAAGGCTTTGTGGCAGATGCTGAAAGCCATAAGCCTTTAGCAGGCGCAACTATAACTATTACGCAGCATCCTTTCACATCATCTAATGCAAACGGTGAATTTGAATTGAATGGTATTAATGGCAATACGGTTGAATTGCATATTTCGTTTGTAGGTTATATAAATAAAGACAGTGTATTTACTTTACCGCAACGCAACAATGCAGATACGGTTTTTTTATTTCCTGCCGTTGCACAGGAAGAAGATGTCACCGTCTCGTCTGTGCGTACCAATTCGCGTATAGAAAATATTCCTACAAGGGTTGAAGTTATTGGGAAGGAAGACTTGGAAGAAGAAAACGGCATTAAACCCGGAAACATTGCAAGCATATTAGGTGATATAGCGGGCGTACAAATGCAACAGGTCTCGGCAAGTTCAGGCAACACCTATGCAAGAATTGAAGGTTTAAACGGAAGATATACGCAAATACTAAAAGATGGCTTACCCTTGTTTGGCGGCCTGTCTCAAAATTTTAGTGTAATGCAAATCCCGCCACTTGATCTTAAGCAAATAGAAATTATAAAAGGTTCTGCCTCTACTTTATATGGTGGCGATGCTATTGGCGGCATTATAAATCTTGTGAGCAAAATCCCGGCAGAAAAACCTGCGTTGAGCTTTACAGCCAATCAAACAACATTAAATGAAACTAATTTGAATGGTTATTATGCGCAACGTTTTAAAACAGTTGGCTTAAGTTTTTTTGCCGCCCAAACATTTCAAAAACAAAACGATATTGATAAAGACGGGTTGAGTGATGTGCCAAATGTTCACAGCACAGTTATACACCCAAAATTTATTTTTTATTTCAATCACAAATCAACACTCACCTTAAGTTATACAGGAACATTTGACCGGCGTGAAGGCGGCAGCATGCAATATTTTTCTGATAAGCAAAATGATTCTTTATATTTTGTAAACAACCAAATGCAAAGGCACAATGCCAATGCTAACTGGCAATATAATTTCTCTCAAAACAGCAATCTTTCAGTTAAGTTCAGCAGCAGTTTTCTAACACAAAATACTGCAACAAAGTATTATTTATTTAATGCCGGCCAAACCATCTATTATTCTGAAATTTCTTACCTATATAAATCTGCCAAAGCCGATTTTGTTGCAGGCTTGAATTTTAATGGCGACATTTTCAAAAACAAAACGCCGGCAATTACCGCCCTTGATAATTATAATTACGCAACCATTGGTGCATTTGCGCAGGCAACATGGCGGCCATTAAATAAACTCACTATTGAGGCTGGTATAAGGGAAGATCATCATTCCGACTATAAATTTTTCCCTTTGCCAAGATTATCTTTTATGTATAAGTTCAGTAATGCTGTTACAGCAAGAATTAATGGTGGTTTAGGTTATAAAATTCCGGTTATAATTAATTATGTTGATCCTGAAACAGATCTTAATAAAATAACCGTAAGTAAAAAACCTGATGCTGAATTATCGCAGGGTATTAATGCTGATATAAATTTTAATAAAAAAACCGGTGCTGTTGCACTTGTTATTAACCAGTCATTTTTTTATACCAATATCTCGCATCCGGTTTACGATAGCTCAACAAATGTTGATCATGTGTATTTGTTGAATGCTAATAAAAGCCTTCAAACCACCGGCAGTCAAACCTATGCAAGACTAAATTTTGAAAACATGGAACTATACCTGGCTTATGTTTATACAGATGTAAGGCAACGGTATAATATGTTACATCCGCATCCATACATCACACCCCGCAATAATTTCGCCGCAACTTTTTTATATGAATTCAGCAATCATTTTAAAGCAGGCATTGAGAGCTCGGTAATAGCAGCCCAGCTGGATGAAAATTATAAACCAGTAAAAAATTATACATTGATTGCGCTGATGTTTAATTATACCATCAATCATTGGAGTTTCGTATTGAACGGCGAAAACCTGTTGGACTTCCGGCAAAATAAATATGGAAAGATTTATGATGGAACTATTAATAATCCAATCTTTCACAAGCTATGGGCGCCAATTGATGGCCGCGTAATTAATTTCTCTGTAAGATGGAGCCTTTAATATCGATTAATTGCTGTGTTCAGTTATATCCTGCTATAAAGAAAAACCCGGAAGCATATAACTTCCGGGTTTTTCTTTGGCTGAAAAAAAATTTATAGTTTATCCATTTCTTCTTTCACAAACTCCATCAATGTTTTTATATGCGCAGGAGAAAGATCAAACTTTAAACCAGCAGCTTCATATAATTCCGGGAGTGTTTTTGTGCCGCCCAAACTCAATGCTTTAATATAATTATTTAATGCCTGTTCCGGATTCTTTTTGTATTGCATCCATAAGCCAATAGCGCCTAACTGGGCAATGCCGTATTCAATGTAATAAAATGGCACTTCAAATAAATGCAACTGGCGCTGCCAGCTTATTTTCCTGTATTCTTCCAGGCCGGAAAAATCAACAGTATTAGTAGAAAACTCATTTAAAATACGCATCCATGCTTCCGTTCTTTCTTCGACAGTATGCTGCGGATGTTCGTATATCCAATGCTGGAATTTATCAATCGTTGCAATCCAGGGAAAGATGGTTATTACCCTTTCAAGCTGGTGTTCTTTGGCACGTTTCAGTTCTTCTGCATTATCAAAAAATACATCCCATTTGTCCATGGTAAAAAGTTCCATTGCCATGCTGGCAACTTCTGCAATTTCCATCGGGTATTCTTTGAACGCACTCAATTCCAAAGGATGCGCAAGAAAAGAATGCACAGCATGGCCGCCTTCGTGCACCATGGTTGTTACATCATCCATTTGCCCTGCAGCATTCATAAAAATGAATGGCGCGCCGCTTTCTGCCAGCGGGCAATTATAACCGCCCGGCGCTTTGCCTTTACGGCTTTCCAAATCAAGATGGCCGAGTTGGTCCATCTTATTTAAACAATCAGCAAAGAAGGGATTTAATGCTGAAAAGCATTTTTCAGATTTTTCCAGCAATTCTTTACCCGTATTAAAAGGATGCAACGGCTTTACGTTTGCAGGTTCGGCCTCAGTATCCCACGGCCTTAAAACATCAAGCCCTAATTTTTCTTTTTTATGCTGATTGATAGTTGCTACCAGCGGCAGCACGTGCAGCTTCACTGCTTCGTGAAAATTAAAGCAGTCTTCTTTTGTATAATCAAAGCGGCCTAAATCAACAAACTTGTAATCGCGGTAATTGGAAAAGCCGGCATTCCTGGCCACCTGGTCGCGCTTTTCAACAAGCTTTGTATAAAGATCATTCAAAGTATCTTTATCCTGCTTTCTGCGTTCCTGTATTTTGCGGTACACTTCTTCACGCAAATCCCTGTCATGCTCCAGCAAAAATTTTGACGCCTGTTGTAAAGTATATTCCTGCCCTTTTACTTCCACCGTCATAGCGCCGGTAATAACGCCAAACTGTTGCTGCATCACGCTTAATTCAGCCTGCAATGGAATATTTTCTTCGCGAAACAGTTCAATGTTTTTGCGCACATTACGCAGGTAAGTAAAATATTTGTCTTTATCCAGTTCGTGTGTAAACGGCGAATTAATAAGCTTTTTATTCAGTGCATCTGCATAAGGTTGCAGTTTCGGCTGAATTTCCATGCAGAAATAAGTAAATGCTTCCTCCAGCGACTTATCAGTTGTATCGCAGGTCATCCTGATCTGCCGCCAGCATGCATCTTCACTCACAACAGCTTCCAGCTCACTCATATCCTTCAGCCATTGTTCCAGCACTTCTTTCGAATCAATATTTCTGTCCAGTAAATCTTTAAAATAAGGCTCCAGCGCATCCCACGTGGTTACTTTAAAATCTTCAGGAACAAAATGACGATCTGTTTTTTTTATATCTGCGGTTAACATCAAATCAAAAATTTAAAAATCAAAAATCAATGCAGTGGCGCGATTATATAAGTACTTATATATATTTGTTGACGGGCGGCTGCAATACAGATGGCATTACGGTTGTACCATCTATCCGGGGTTAATTGCAGGCGCACTGCAACTGTAGTTTCCTAATCAACATTTAATTCCGCTATTGCCCTGCGCTATTGAAGCGCCTGACTGCGTTACTTCTTCGCAGCCTTCTTTTTTGCAACCTTCGGCTTACTTTCCGCTGCTGCATCTTCAGATTCGGGTTCTTCTTTTTTGGCCTTTGCCGCTTTTGCTTTTTTAGGCTTTGCTTCCACAGCAGGCGTTGCAACAGGCTCTTCTACCTTTGGCTTTTCTTCCGGCTGTTTATTGGGATCTGGTTTTTCTTCTGTTTCCTCTCCCTCTTCGCCCTCCGGTGTTTCTTCGCTCACCTTTATTTCAATGTCATTCTTGCTTAGCACATCAAACCATTTCACCATTTTCTTCATATCACTTGAATACACACGCTCAAAGTCCATGGTTGGATAAACCTTTTCAAAATATTTTTTTACAGCAGGCGCTTCTTTTTCATTAGGCAGCGCTTCACCGCTGTTTTTCATAGCAAGAAAAACATCAGCAAGGTTTACATTATCACCTTCGGTATAAACTTCAATACTTTCCAGGTGCGAAAAATTATGTATGCGTGATGAAACAAACCTGGTGGTTTTATCATCCAGTGACCGCACAATAGCACCGTCATTTTTGCTGGCAACCAATTCAAATAATCCCGGCAAACCCGTAACAGAAATAAGCTTACTGTATTCCATATAAAATTTTTGAGTGGTGCAAGATAAATTAAAGAAAGCCTATCCCCAACCCCTTTCCATGAGAAAGGGGCTTTATGGCAAGTTCTTACACTTAACTTAACAATTTTAAATTTTCAGGAACTGTAAATCCTTCCTTGGAAAGGATTTAAGTCAGGCCCTTACCTTTGCGCCCATGCAAAAACCCGTATTGCACACATTGCTTTCGCCGCGCCTGCTTGATTTATATGATGTTGACAACAGTATTGTAGTAATTATAGATGTTTTTCGTGCAACATCAACCATTGCAACGGCTTTATATAACGGTGCAGAAAAAGTGGTGCCGGTGGCCGGTGTGGAAGATTGTATTGCAATTGGCAAAAAATTAAATGCTGTTACTGCC